>JASIJW010000346.1:0-3385 GCA_030050035.1 Acidobacteriaceae bacterium
CTTCCGTCCGCGCCTGTTCGAGAATACGCACGATCTCGGCTTCAAGTTTCGCGAATTCCAAAGTAAGGACAGTTCGGCGCGGGTGAAAAATTACATCGAAGCCCGCCGGCAGCAGCTCCAAATGCCTGCGAATCGCCTCGCGCATGCGCCTTTTGATACGGTTCCGCTCATGCGCTTTGCCGACCACCTTGCCGGCAGTCAGGCCCACGCGAGCACCTTCAACCGCCTGTCCTGCGGGCTGCGGCGCCATGAACCAGCTCATCGAAACCGATTGCCGCTTTCGCGCATGTGAATAGGCCCGCTGATAATCGGCATGCTTGCGTAGCCGCGCGCCCTTGAGCGAATGGTTCTGGGGCGACTGCCGCCCGGCTTCCCGGGAAACGGTCTTTGCTTCCCGTTTTGCTTTCTGCTCTAGCTCGTGCTGCGCTGGCCTTGAGGTGGGGTTCATCTGGAATTGCCTGCTCCGGAACAGCTGAGAGAGCGTTCCGAAGAATCACGCAAAAGCGCGATTAGTCCCGGTAACCCGCGCTTACCGTCACGCGCTTGCGGCCAGCGGCGCGGCGGCGGCTGAGCACAGCGGCGCCCGCCTTGGTCTTCATACGCGACCGGAAACCGTGCTTCTTCAAGCGGCGCTGGCGGTTGGGTTGAAATGTGCGCTTGGGCATGAAATGCGCTCCTCTATCGGTTGAGAAAATCTTTGCTTCGGCAGCATTTTCAAGTATATCGCAGCCGAGCTTTCAGGGCCAGCCGCCCAGACGGCTCTTGGGGCAGAACCGCGTCAGTCTTTCAGCCCTGCAAGGGGCGGCTCGAGAGTACCCCAGGTGAAGTGAGCCGGCCTGCCAGCGCACGCAACCCGGGGGAAACGCGTATCTTGATGCAAAGCCCCGTAGGGGCGACCGAACCCGACCACAACTGCTCCGCGCGAGCCAGCACATTCCATTGATGTGTCTTTACGGGCTTCGCCATTCCTTAAACACTGCCTGGCTCCCGAGGAAACACGCATTCAAACTCGCGCACCAGATCAGACTTCGTCGTCGAACTGCGGGTCGAAAAATGCACGCCGATCCCAAGGCCAAAATTTCGCGCGCTGGCTGTTTCAAAGGATCTGTTTATCGCCGCACGAAAAACTCGCAGATGGGCTTGACCCGCCGCGGAGATTATGTTCGATTGCGGCCGCGTTCTCCACGCGAATCTGAGCCATCGACTCTTCGGCAGGCGTCGCAAACAACTCCAATGTTTTTAAGCTTCTCAGAGTGACTACAGTAACTCCTTGCAACGAGTTTCACCATAGCTGGTGCAACTCAAACGCGCCGCAGAAAAGTTTGTGAATCAGAGATTGCAATCATGTCCAGATGTGCTACTATCGGGACCGTTCAGGAAAGTTCCAAGCGTCCCACGGAACGGGTTGTTCATTTGCCCCTAAGGTTGAAGCGTGTGTCAGGGGCGCCAGCAGGAAGGTAACGGAAAATCGTTCAAGCGTGGAGGAAGTTTGATCTCCGGCTCGCGGATTTCCTTTGCCTCGAACTGCCAATGGACCATCTCGCACTCCGAAAACAGAGGCGCTGGCAAGGATTCGTACGATGGCATTCGCAACTTCTCCGGCACCGGCTCTAAATCCCTGGCTTCAGATTCTCTCTGCCCTGGAAAAAAAGGTCATTCGTCAGTCATTCGAAACCTGGCTCAAACCCACGCGCTACAGTCATGCAGCAGGCCGCACGCTTTATGTGCGCGTTCCTTCGCCCGAGTTCCAGCACATTGGCGATAAATACGGCGATCTGATCCAGGAAGCGATCGACTTGCAGGGAATGGAGTTTGACGACGTCAGCTTTGTAACGGCTGAAGAGGATCCGTCTGTCCCGCCGCAGCGCAAGGACGGCGGCTTTGGCCCCATTCCCGCGCATGCGCCCACCGCTCCACCGCCTGCAGCAGCTTCTTCAACCCGCGCTCCCGAGCAGGCCCGCTTCGACTGGTCCACTGCCGCGCAGCTCAATCCGCGGTACACGTTTGACAATTTTGTCATCGGCAATGGCAACCAGTTTGCTCGCGCCGCGGCGCTCGCCGTAGCCGAGCGGCCTTCGCGCGCCTACAATCCACTCTTCCTCTATGGCGGCGTGGGCATGGGCAAAACCCATCTGATGCACGCCATCGGCCACGAGGTAAAGCGCCGCCAGCCGGTGGCCAACATCTGCTACGTCTCGGCCGAAAAATTCACCAATGAGATGATCAACTCCATCCGCAATGATCGCATGACCAGCTTCCGCGATCGCTTCCGCACCGTGGATGTCCTGCTCATCGACGACATTCAATTCATCTCGCAGAAGGAGCGCACACAGGAAGAGTTCTTCCACACCTTCAACGCGCTCCACGAGAACATGAAGCAGGTCGTGATCGCCAGCGACCGCCCGCCCAAGGAATTGACGGAAATCGAAGAGCGTCTGCGCTCGCGCTTCGAGTGGGGCCTCATCGCCGACATTCAGCCGCCCGATCTCGAAACCAAGGTCGCCATCCTGCTCAAAAAGGCCGAAAGCGAGCAGGTGCACCTGCCCACGGACGTAGCCCTGTTCGTCGCCTCGAACGTGCGCACCAACGTGCGCGAGCTCGAGGGCGCGCTGGTACGGCTCGTCGCCTGGTGCCAGTTGAACCGCATGGAGATCACGCTCGCCGCCACACAGCAGTGCCTCAAGCAGTTCATCGACATGCAGGTGCGCAAGGTTACGATCGAAGCCATCCAGCGCACCGTAGCCGAGCAGTTCGGCATGCGCGTAAGCGACCTGAAGCAGAAGAACAACTCCCGCAACGTCGTCGTGCCGCGCCAGATCGCCATGTACCTGGCCAAGCAGATGACTGAAGCCAGCCTGCCCGAAATTGGCCGACAGTTCGGCAACAAGCACCACACCACGGTCATGCACTCGATCGCCAAGATCGACGAGCAACGCCGCGCCGACAAGGACCTGCACCGCACCATCAACAAGCTGCAGGATCTGCTGAACGGATAATGGAGTCAGCGATTCGGATAATCGACCAGTTAGAACGTGCTTTATAAATGGTTTTGTGAAAGGGCACGACTTTAGTCGTGCCGCAGAAGGCCAAAAAATCGGCGGGGCTTCAGCCCCTGAGGGATGTTCTCCTCGCTACGCGATTATCTTATGCGACAACTTCCAGCAAAAAAGCCCACCATCGCGCTTGCGATGGTGGGCTTTTTCATCTCTGCTCCGCGATCATTTTGTCATCAACTCAATAAACATTTTCTGGAATCGCACGGCATCCACATCCATCTGCACCTGCACCGGGCGCACGCTCGTGGCAGGCTTGTCGGCCTTGCTCCAAATAAGCGTATCGCCGTAATTCGGCCCATGGCTCAGGTCCACATCCATATACACGCTCT
>JASIJW010000347.1:0-2715 GCA_030050035.1 Acidobacteriaceae bacterium
CTGGAACTGGCGCGCGAACTGCCTACGGCTACCGAGGACGAGATCTCCTGGCGGATCGTGGAGGAGATTTCCGCGAATGCGGCCGGGCTGCTCAAGCCGATCTTCGATCGCGAGCGCGGGCGCAATGGACGCCTCTCGATTCAAACCGATCCGCGCAACTACCGCAACGCCGATGCGATGCTTGTACAGGCCCTCCGTTTCAACCAGCTTGCGCCCAACATGATCGTCAAGATTGCGGCCACGCACGCGGGGCTTGCGTCTATTGAAGAGGCAACGTATCGCGGCGTGAGCATCAACGCTACCGTCAGCTTCACCCTGCCGCAGGCAATTGCCGTAGCCGAGGCAGTGGAGCGCGGCCTGCGCCGGCGCGAGACCGAAGGGCAGGATATTTCGCGGATGGGCCCGGTGTGCACCATTATGGTGGGCCGGCTGGACGATTGGCTCAAGGTGCTGCACGATAAGCACAACCTCTCGGTCGATCCCGGGTATCTCGAATGGGCCGGCGTGGCGGTGTTCAAAAAGGCATATCGGATTTATCGCGAGCGCGGCTACCGCCTGCGCCTGCTCTCGGCCGCATTTCGCAATCACATGCACTGGAGCGAATTCATCGGCGGCGACGTGGTCATCTCGCCGCCCTGCTCATGGCAGAAGCGCTATAACGAGAGCGATATCGAGATCGTCCCGCGCATAGACACGCCCGTCGACCCGAAGATTGTCGACACGCTGCTGCGCAAATTTCCCGATTTCGAGCGCGCATACAACGAAGACGGCCTCACGCCCGAGGAGTTCGACACCTTCGGCAGCACGCGGCGCACGCTGCGCCAGTTCATCTCCGCCTGCGCGGAGATGAACGCAATGATTCGGGACATTATTCTGCCGAATCCGGACACTGAATGACTGGAAGCAAGGACGAGGGGACGCGAGAGCAAAAAACTCGCTCGTCGCGAAAAGAATCGCCGAAGTGCGCGAGGCAATGATGGGCATCCTAAAAAGGAGACGCAACCAGCATGACGGACATAGGCACAGAAGTTCTGTTCATCGCGGGTTTTGGGCCGATTGATCGTGACATTGCTGAGAGCCGCAAATTGTATGGCGGCAGCCTCGGCATCTCCTTCAAAGAGGATGCTGAGGGCTATCTGTATACGGGTGCTCTTCAAGGCGCGAAGCATTTTGCACTATGGCCTCTCTCACAGGCGGCGCGGTCCTGTTTCGGCACCGATTCCTGGCCCGCCAACATACCTGTGCCGCAGGCATGGCTGGAGTTTGAAGTTGAAAACGTGCGCAAAGCTACAGCCGATCTCGAATCTCGGGGATATCAAATGCTCATCAAGAACAAGGAGGAACCGTGGGGCCAAATCGTAAGCCGGTTCATCTCACCCGAGGGCCTGCTGGTTGGCGTCACATTCACTCCGTCGATGCGGGAGCAGAAATAATCTCTAGCGAGATTGTGCGCCAGTTCCATCACTCACTCGCTTGCTGCGTTATTTGATCCACATCTCCGTCCTGCTTGTCGAAATCGCGCTCAGCCCCTGCGCAATCAGCTCTTCCACTTCTTTCATCGTCTGAATCAGCCCTCCGCCGACAACGGGAAGATCGACGGAGATCGCTCGCACGCGCGGCAGCATCTTGGGCGCAACCATTGCCGGCAGAATCTCCAGGGCGTGCACCGGCGTGTTCTTCAACTGATTCGAGATGGTGTCCATCGCGCCCGAATCCAGCAGAAACGTCCGTTGGATGGCGTAGAGGCCGATGGAAAGCGCATGACGCAGCGGATCGAGGTGCGTCGAAATGATGCCGCGCGCCCCCACGCGCTTGAGGTAATTGACCGCGTACTTGTCGCGCGAAAATCCGTTGAGCAGGTCCAGGTTGACGATGGGCAGCTTGCCGGCGCCGAGCAGCCGCTGGATCATCGACTCGCAGTTTTCAGGGTCGCCCGTGAGCAGGTAGATGATCCTGCCGTGCGCCGCGGCGGCCAGCTCAACGTGTTCGGGCTTGCGCACGGCAGGGATGACAGGGCTTTCCGCGCAAAAGGTGCGTAGCGGCGTCAGAGTCTCCGGCATTCGTCGTATTGATCCCTTCTTTATCTCCAGCAGCATGAGCGCAGCCGGCGAATTACTGGCCGCACTGCCTGGCCGCTATTTCTTTCGGGGCCGAGCAGTGGACTGCCGCACCACCAGTTCCGCGTCAATGTTAATCTGCGCCATCGAGTCTTTGCCTTCCATCAGCTTGAGCAGGCTTTCCATTGCCATGTGGCCCATGCGGCGCATCGGCTGGCGGACTGTCGTGAGCGGTGGCTCGGTGTAAGCGGAAAAGAACAGGTCGTCGAAGCCGGCGATCGAAATGTCCTCCGGCACGCGCAAGCCGCGGCTGTGCAGGCAGCGCATTGCGCCCAGCGCAGTCATATCGTTGTAGCAGCAGACCGCGGTGGGAGATTTGGCAACAGCGAGCAGTTGCTCCATCGCTCGCATGGCTCCTTCCGCGCCGCCATCGCCATGCACCACAAGCTCGGCCGGCGAGGCAATGTTCGCTGCTGCAAGCGCAGCACGATAACCGGCCAGGCGCTCGGTGTCGGATTGATAACCAAACCGGTCGCCGATATACGCAATGCGGCGATGCCCAAGCGCAATCAGGTGCTCAGCGACGGCGCGCATGCCATCCTGATTGCGGATCATCACCGAGTGGACGAAGTCGCCTGGATACTGATCGTTCACGAGA
>JASIJW010000348.1:0-9885 GCA_030050035.1 Acidobacteriaceae bacterium
GGCAATCGATGCCGAGGCCGCCGACGTGATGTGCGTGGCTAAAAGGAACCGGCTGGTTGCGCGGAACGTCCTGCATCATTTCATACGGTGAGCGCACTACCAGAAAGCCGACCCAGAAGATGAAAGCGATGGCGGCGACAATGCCCAGCAATACCAGGCGGATGATCGAGTTAGCGGTCCGGGAAAAGAATTGCGGCATGCTCTCTGGGGCGATGAAACGGGGCCACGCACGAAAGCGTGCTTGCGCTTTTCGACCTTAGTTGGTTGTCGTCAGGAAGCGATTGCGACTTCGTGCAAGCGATTGGTTGAGTACCAGAACGCTGATTGTGCAGGTTAGTGTCGAACCCGCAGCAATGGTGAAGCAAGAACCCTGAAATTCGCGGTAAAAAAAGAGACGTGCAGCAAGGGCCGGGACGGTCTTTTCCCCAAACAGTTGCTTAGATACCCAACGTGGCGGATTGGTTTTCCGCGACGAGCGAGCGATGAGCGCCAGCACGCCGTGAAAAAACGATGTTACGGCTGCGGTTCCACAACGACATAATGCGTCGTACCGTCACGATTCACCAGCAGAAGCACAGGCTGATTCGCAAGCCCGGCCACAGCGCCGTGATAGTCTCCGACGTTGTGCACGGGCTTGTGATTTACTTCTTCAATCACGTCGCCCTGTTGTATGCCGGCCACAGCGGCGGAGCTGCTTGGGTCCACATTGGCGATAACAACGCCCGCGATTCCGGCGTTCAGGCCGAGCTGCCGGCGGAGGTCCGCATTTAGATCCTGCACCTGTATGCCGCTAAGCGCCGCACCGGCGCCGGGCGTCGGGTGGCCTGTCTGGCCGTTTTCAGGATATTCGCCAAGCGTGACGTTAACGTCCTGCGTTTTGCCATTGCGATAAATCTGCAGGTGGGCCACGGAGCCGGGCTGCATCTCGGAGACGCGCAGACTTAGGTCGTCGGGACTGGTGATCGGCGTTCCGTTGAGTTGGAACACGATATCTCCCCGCTGAAGCCCTGCTTTGGCTGCCGGCCCGTTGGGCGTCACATCGCCGACCAGTGCGCCGCCGCCTTGCTGCAGGCCAAAGGCCTTGGCCATATCGGGATCGACCGCCTGAATGGAAACGCCCAAGTAGCCGCGCACCACTTTCCCGTGTTCAACGATCTGGTCCATGATGTCGTGCGCCAGGTTGATGGGAATCGCGAAGCCCACGCCCTCATTTCCGCCACCGCCCGACAGAATTGCTGTATTGATGCCGATCAAATCGCCGCGCACATCAATGAGAGCGCCACCGGAGTTGCCGGGATTGATGGCCGCATCGGTTTGAATGAAGTCCTCGTAGTGCTCGATGGCGCCGCCAAGGGCGCGGCCAGTGGCGCTCACGATACCCATGGTCGCGGTTTCTCCGATGCCGAATGGGTCGCCGATAGCGAAAACCAGGTCGCCGACTTTGAGCTTTGACGCATCACCGAAGGTGAGCGTGGACAAACCGCTGGCGTCAATCTTGATGACGGCAACGTCGGTGCGCGCGTCTGTGCCGATGACCTTGGCGTGATACTTGCGCCGGTTCTGGGTGAACACCTCCACGTCCGAGGCGCCGGCAACGACGTGATTATTGGTCAGGATGTAACCGTCGGAATTGACGATGACGCCCGAACCGAGGCTGGTTTCGCGCTCCTTCTGCGGCTGCTGCTCTTCCGGGTTCGACTGGCCTTGATTGCCAAAGAACTGGCGGAAAAACGGATCCATGAAAAGGTTTGGGGCCTGCTGCTGCTTCACGACCTTAGTCGAGGAAATATTGACGACGGCCGGCAGCGCCGGCCCGATAACCGATGCGAAGCCATCGCGAAATGCCCCGAGCGTAACCGGCGCCGCGTTTTGCTGGGTGTTGATCGCGACCCGCGCCGCGGCATTAATCGGGTAACCCGGCACGCGAATCACGCCGGTGCGAAGCAGCCCGCCGACGACGAGCACAAGGAAGATCAAAACGAGCAACCAATAGGGGAAATGCCGGCGCGATTCTGACATCGCTTGCTCCTTCCTCAGAACGACTTTCCGCCGCGGCCCTGGACCGCAAGTTAAGCGGCGAGAGAGCGCAGGCCGGTGAGATAGTGAAGAATGTCTTCACGCGTAAGCATTCCCACCACGCCGTTGCCTTCGACAACCGGGAGTTGGTTGACGCCGTCGCGGCCCATCTTCTCGAGCGCAGTCCAGAGCACTGCATTGGGCTGCGTAGTGATCAGCCGCTGGAACGGAATCATTACCTGCGCGGCGGAGGTTTCCCGCCAAGCGGAGCGCGGGACTTCGCGGGCAGCGTGGAGCGTAATCAGCCCGGCAGGTGCGCCACCGGTTGTGACAATCGCTGAGCGCAAGCCGGAAGGGAGCAGAGCGTGATTCAGCAGATCGTCCAGCGTGGTTTCACTCGGCACCGCGAGAAAATTGCGCTGCATGGCATCGAAGACGTGATGGCCGCCGAGCAGCATGCGAAGCGACTCCTGCTGCAGGTAGCTGCCGGCTGCGCTCTCCAGGAACCAGCCGATGATTGCAATCCAGATTCCGCCGCCCAGGTTGCCGGTAAGCGCCTGCCACACGCCCCAGAAGATGAGAAAAAAACCAACGAAACGGCCAGCAAGGCCGGCGGCGATCGTGGCACGGTGATAATTGCCTGTGGCGCGCCACACCGCCGCGCGGAAGACGCGGCCGCCATCGAGCGGAAAACCGGGAACAAGATTGAAAAGAGCCAGGATAAGGTTGAGCCACGCCAGGTATTGGGCGAGCGCCTGCGCGGGTTGCGCGGCGAGCAGCGGTTCGATCTCCCAGAAAAACGCAGCCAGCGCCAGGCTGGTGACGGGGCCGATCACTGCGATCCAGAACTCGGCCGCGGGGCCGGGCGGTTCTTCGGCAATCTGCGAAACGCCGCCGAACAGGAACAGCGTGATGCGGGGGACATCAATCCCGTAATGCCGGGCGACGAGCGAGTGCGCAAGCTCATGCACAAGCACACTGACAAAAAGCAGCACGGCCGTGATAAAGCCAACCAGCCAGTATTCGCCGGCCGACCAATCGTGATATTCAGCGGGAAAGTAGCTGACCGCAAGCATCCACGTGAGCAGCCCGACGATGAGGAACCAGGAGTAGTCCAGGTCAATAGAGATGCCAAAGAGTCGGCCTATGGGAATGCCATGCCGAGACATACGTTCCCTCATGCAACGGTTAGATGTGCTCCCACAGCCTGCTGGTTAGACCGCACTGCCGCTTTCAGGCCAGCCTGCATTGATGCGCCGAAACGCGCGCACGCCATTGCCTTCGCCGCAAAGCTCTTTACTCCAGCGAAGATGAGCTACTTTGACGCTGCTGAGAGCGCGCGGGCGCGGGCGTAGCTCGAGATTTAGATCGAGACGCTCGAGAGCTCGCCCACGCCTGCCGCACTGCGCACTGGACTAGATCGTTTTTCCGTTCGCCTCGAAAGCGTGGCATCGGCTGCGGCCCGGCTCCATCCCACGCGGAAGTCCTTCACGCCGTCCAGCGCGAACGCTCCTGCTTCCGGACGCGGAGCGGTGATGGCGAAAAAGTCGGCGCGCTCCACGCCGGTGAGATAGAACGGCGGCCGTGCGTCAGGCGCTGCGTTGGCAATCTCCACGTGGCTCATCTCCAGGTTGCGCACATGCCGCAGGAAGAATCCGGACGACGGAGTGGGGCCGAACATTGACGGCTCCGGATACTTGCTCTCAAGCTCCTGTGGCCTGATCTGCGCATCGGCGGCCGTGCCTCCGCCGGCCGTTTCAATATAGATGTTCGAAAGCTTCACATCTTCGATGGGATAGCCAGGAATGCCGCTGAGAATCGAGCTGAAGCGCTGCGGCGCGTTGTGGCAAACCAGGTTGTCGATGAGCACGCGCTTCATGGTGCCCACTTTTGTGCTCTCTTTGGGGCCGCGTAGCCGTGCGCCCAGGCGCATAAAGATGGGCCCCGAGTTGTAGAGATCGCGCATCGAAGTGTTGGTGATGGTGAGGTCTTCGAGCAGCGCGCCATCCACTGACTCGAGCGCATAGCCAAGGCAGCCGTCGAAGACGCAGTTCGAGATCGTCACATTGATGAAGCCGCCGTTCGATTCAGTGCCGCACTTGATGCGACCGGTGCGGCCGACGTGCTGCGCATCGGGCGCAAATTTCTTAAAGCTGCCGTCGAGCACCGATCCTAGTTCAAAGTTGCCAGTTACCCAGCAGTTAGTGATGGTCAGGTTCCTGGTAGGCCGGGCGTAGCCAAGCGCAAAGCTCGACTTGGGACAGATACCGTCGTCCCAGGGAGAATTTACGGTGCAGTTGGAGACGCGCACGTTCTGGCAGCAGTCGATGTCCATGCCGTCGCGGTCGGTGTCAATCTTGAGATTATCGATGGTGAGGTTGTCGACCCCCGTAAGCAGAAGCCCAAAGTGGCCGCCCTTGAGGATGGAGAAGTCGCGGAGCAGGACGTTTCGGCAGTTCTTAAGCGCGATGGCCTTGTTGCCGACGCCGGGCTGCTCGGCGACATAGATGGGGTAGTTCCCGCGGGCATTGCGGTTGGCGCCAAAGCTCAAGCCTCGGCCGTAGATGAGACCCGGTCCGGTAACGCTCAGGTCATGCAGATCTTCGCCCCAGATGAGCGAATTGTGCCAATGGTTGTGGCCGAAATCCTGATAAGGCTCCCAGGGCGCGTTCGGCTCTGCGGCGTCGTAGGTACCGCCGTTGTAGCCAGTCTGATCGCCCGGCTTGGGCGAGTCGGCTGCCACAATCGCCGCTCCCTGGTCGAGGTGCAGGCCCACGTTGCTCTTGAGGTGAATGGAAAAACAGAGATATGTCCCGGCCGGAAACAGGACCGTTCCCCCGCCCGCACTGGCCGCAGCGTCAATGGCGCGATTGACGGCCGGCGTATCGACGGTTTTGCCATCGCCCGTGGCGCCATACGAGCGCACATTGAAGACGCCAAAGGCGCCGGCTGCTCCGGATTTTGGAGTCGACGCCGCAAGGGGGACCGAAGAAACGAGAGGAAGCGCGGCAGCGGCCGCGCCAAAACTGCCTATGCGCAGCAGACTGCGCCGTCCATCATTGAAGGCAGAGCTGAAACCGGTCATTGAGATTTTCCCTCCTGGAAAATAAAGCGTGGGAAAGCAATAAACATCATAGCGTGGTATGACCACAGGCAGGTATGATTTCATCCGTGGTTCACTTCCGGGAAATCATTTCCTGGAGTTTATTTCATCGTTCGGAGGACTGCCCGTTGCTTCCTAAGATCTCTTCATTTCAATCTCTGCCTGCCCTCGGCATTACTGCGGCGGTTCTCCTGCTCGGCGCGTCGGCCGTCACGCATGCTGCCACCACGTGCGACGCACGTGCATTTGGCGCCAAAGGCGACGGCGTAACCAAAGATACCAGCGCCATCCAAAAGGCCATCGATTCCTGCGCAAGCAAAGGCGGAGGTACAGTGCAGTTGAGTGCCGGTACATACCTGAGCGCGCCGATCGAGTTGAAGAGCAATATAACGCTTCAACTTGACAAGGGGGCCACGCTGCTGGGCTCGCCGGATCACAATGATTATCCTGAGAAGACAGAACTTCGCATGCCGGACCTGCAGCCGCTTGTGAGCGCGCAGAACGCTTCGAATATCGCCATCGTGGGCGAAGGAACGATTGACGGGAACGGCGCGAGCTGGTGGGAGGAGGCGCGCAAGATTCACGATCATGGCGTGCTCGGCAATCACCCGCGGCCCAAGCTGATTATCTTCGACCACTGCCGAAACGTGCGCGTGGAAGGCGTTACGGTCCAGAACTCTCCGATGTGGCAGATTGTGCCCTACTACTCCGACAATGTCGTGATCCGCAATGTGAAGATCCTGGCGCCTCAGCACTCGCCCAACACCGACGCCATTGACCCGTTTTCTTCTTCGAACGTGATCATCGATCACGTGTATTCCGACGTGGGCGACGATAACGTAGCCATCAAGTCCGGCGCCATCAACTCTCCGGGCCCGGATGCGCCCAGCCGCGACATCCGCATTACCGATTGTGTGTTCATGCACGGACATGGGCTTTCGGTGGGCAGCGAAATCGCCGGCGGCGCGCAGAATATCGTTGCCGAGCGCGTGAAATTTGAAGGAACGGATAACGGCATCCGCATCAAGGCTAACCGCGACCGCGGCAACGACGTGAGCAATCTCGTGTTCCGCAACCTCGAAATGAAGGATGTGAAGAACGCGGTGATCATCAGCGAGTACTATCCGGGCGTTCTGCCGCCCGCGGACGAAGCTGCTCAGCCGGTAACGCGGTTGACACCGCGTTTTCACAACATTGAGATCGATAATCTGACCGCGACAGACAGCAAAAACGCGGGAGTGATCGTCGGCCTGCCGGAGTCGCCGGTGCGCGATGTGGTGCTGCGTAATGTAAAGATCAGCGCTGAAAACGGGATGACGGTGGGATACGCAAGCGTGACCGGCGAGAAATTCTCGATTGAAGCGCAAAAAGGCGAGGCGGTGACGAAGCTGGCCGGCGCTGAGGTGGCGCTGCACTAACGCGCTGCAAACCGACGCCCTGCGGATGCAATCAACTCGCATCCGCAGGGTGTCAGTGTATGGCGTTTATGCTTTCCCGATGCGGCGTTTATGCTTTCTCGGCGAGAGCAGCTTCGCTGCGGTCGGTCGAGACTGTTCCCCCCACCGTGTTCGTGGACCGGCCCAGGAAAACCGGCGCAATGTGCCGCGCGTACAGGTTCTCAGTTACATTCTTTGCGATCACCGTCTCGTGCGCTTCCAGTTGCGAGAGATAGCGCGGACCCATGTGCGCGGCGATCTTGAATCCAACGTGGAGCAACTGGCGAATGCTGCTGTTGTAAGCGGGATTCTGCGGGTCATGACGCAGTGCGTCGGTGAACTGCTGCGAACTCCAACGGGCGACCTCGGCGGCTGACGGCAGCCGCGACGGATCAATATCAATGACCGTGGCATAGGGCGCACAAAGCTCTTCGCGATGTGCCAGAGCCTCGGCATACACCTCTTTGGCCAGCGCAAGCCCTTCGCCTCCAGCCTCGGCCAGGCCGATCAGTTCCTCGAGCCACGTGGTGCCGGCGGTCTTCAGGTGCACACCGACATCGAATCGCTGCATGTTGGCATGTATGGCGGGATAGATGGAAAACTTATCGCTGCCGGAGTGGATGCTGAGCTTCAGGTTGGCCGGCAGCCCGTAGCTCTCCACGGCGCGGGCAATCGCCGCAATGTCGAGCGACATTTCGCGCTCGAACTGCGCAACATCGCCCACGTAATCCACGCCCTTGTTGAAGCGGCCGCTGAATTTAGGCGCAATGGTCTGCACCGGAATGCCTTCATCGGCGATGGCCGCAAGAATGATGAGCAGTTCCACCGGGCTCTGGGCTTCATCGGTTTCGTCCATCGAAACTTCCGCGATGAAATTTCCTTCGCCTTTCGCGCGTACAACGAGCCGATATACGTTGCCGGCCTGCCGCACCGCGGCAAGGAACTTGCCAGCAGTCCGGCGCAGCGTTCCGGTGTTAATCTGCACAATCTCGCCAGCCAGAGGCAGATCGATCGTGCCCAGCAACTCCGGATGGCGCTGAACGAAATCTTCGATCTCCGACTCGGGCGCAGCGCGGCCGATGAAGTCGGCTACGTCAATCGTGAAGAAATCGCAGGGAGCAAGAAATCTTCCCACCGTCTGGTCGGTGATGTGGTCCGCATCGCAATGGTAGGGCCCGCGCCAGCCGAGAGCTTGAACGGCGGCGTCGGCTGCCTGGCGCACTGACGCCGGCTCGGAACCGATGATAGTGTGTTCGCGATTCGACTTGTTCCAGACAGGAACGACTTCGACGCCGCTCTTCAGGGCCTCGATACAAGCCTGCAATTGCGCTTTGGCCTGATGCGCGAATCTGTCGCCGACGCCGATCGAGTACTTATTGAGAGTCAAACCCTGTTGTTTCATCGCGCTCCCCGCAAAAACAATGTAGCAACCACTGGTCAGACCACCAGTATACACATCTCCGGATCGGAAATTGACCGGAAATTGAAAAGAAACATGGCGCCGTGCGCGACCAGAAGGATGAATTCAACGCGATCTGTTGGCGGGAGCAAGGACACAGCGCCAGAACCTGTCGTACACCGGACTCGTTTTATCGTACCTGGCGCTGAACGAACCGTTAGGCAGAACGGCCTTCCAAATGGTACTCTCGTTCTGCCCGAAAAATCAGCGCCAGGATTGCCGTATGCGCCGCGTGAAAAAGGACAATTCCGAGACGCACAGAACCATGCGAGTGGTTAACCACATCCGCTCGCTTATTGAGGATGGAACGCTGCAGCCCGGCGACAGGCTGCCGCCGGAGCGGGAGTTCGCGCAGTCGCTCAAGATCAGCAGGGCCAGCCTTCGCACCGGGATCGGATACCTGGCCGCCATGGGTGTGATGAAAGTGCGGCACGGAGTGGGAACGTTTGTGGCCGACGGGCCGCCAGAGCTGGGCAAGGCATCGCTCGGGCTCATCGGCGCGCTGCATGGGTTTCAGTCGTGGCAGATGTTTGAGGCTCGGCTGATTCTCGAGAGCCAGCTTGCGGCGCTGGCGGCCGAACGCGGCAAGCAGGAGCACCACGCGGCAATGGCAGAAGAGGTGGCGGAGATGTTCGCTTCCATTGAGATGCCGACCGATTACCTGATCCACGACATTCTTTTTCATCGCATCGTTTCGCAGGCCTCGGGCAATCCGATTCTGGCAGCGCTCATTGAAACCATCACCTCGGCCCTTTACGACGACCGGCGCAAGACCGTGGAGCGTTCGACCGATTTGCGCGAGTCGGCAGAGATGCACCGCGAAATCTATCGCGCCATTCGCGCCCGCAACACGGCCGAGGCGCGCCGTCTGATGGAGCAGCACCTGCGCATGGCGCAGGAAGCGCAGGGAATGGAACAGCATTTGGAACGAAAAGCCGTTTTGCCGCGGGCCAAGACGAAACCGGAAGCCAGAACCGCTGTCGGGTTGAGTTGATCTGTTCCAGACTTTTCGCGGCCTTTAAAGTTGCCTGACCCGCGCTGCACATTCCATCCTTACGGGAAACACGCGCGATGCGAAGAGTACCGGGAAAAATCGCGCGAGCCGCTTTGGCCGTGACAGCTGCACTGGCACTTGCGGCCGCGAGCAAACCACCGTCCACGCTCAAAGACGCGTACAAAGGCGATTTCTTTATTGGTGCGGCCATCAATGGCGCGCAAATCGCCGGGGTTGACGGGCGTGGCGACACACTGATTGAGGCGCAATTCAATTCCATTTCGCCGGAAAATGCGCTGAAGTGGGCCAGCGTTCACCCGCAACCGGAGATATACGACTTCCGCTTGGCGGACCTGTACGTATCATTCGGCGAAAGCCATCACATGTATATCGTTGGGCATAACCTGGTGTGGCATCGCCAGACGCCGGAGTGGGTATTCCGCGACGACAAGGGCAATCTCCTTGACCGCGAGGCGCTGCTTGAGCGCATGCACGAGCACATCGAGGCCGTCGTAGGCCGCTACAAAGGCAAGATCCAAAGCTGGGACGTGGTAAACGAGGCGCTGGACGACGATGGATCGCTGCGGCAGTCGCTATGGCTAAAGATCATCGGGCCGGATTACATCGAGAAAGCATTCGAGTTCGCGCATGAGGCCGACCCACAAGCGCTGCTTACCTATAACGACTACGACCTGGAGAACGAGGCCAAGCGCAGGGGCGCCATTGCGCTGGTAAAGAAATTGAAGGCCGAAGGTGTCCCCATCGGCTGCGTGGGGCTGCAGAACCATGACAGCCTCACGTGGCCAAGCGCTGCACAGGAGGACGCGACAATCTCAGCCTTCGCGGCACTGGGAGTGAAGGTGGCAATCTCAGAACT
>JASIJW010000349.1:0-7702 GCA_030050035.1 Acidobacteriaceae bacterium
CAGGCATTTACCGACACGTGTGGCTGACCAAGACCGATGCGCTGCACCTGGCGCCGCTCGAGTGCTTTGTCCGCTCGAACCTGAACGGAGACAACGCAGCATTGTCACTGGCAACCGTAGTGCAGAACGAGGGGAGCGAGGCGAAGAGCGCGAAAGTGCGCTGGCAGATTCTAGACAAGGCTGGTAGCACCGTGGCAACGGCCGAATCTGCCGAGCAGACCATTGGGCCGGACAGCTCCGGCGCATTCACCTCAACCGCGCAGATTACCAATGCGTCGCTGTGGTCGCCCGATGAGCCGAATCTTTATTCGGCGGTTGTGATCGTCGAATCAGCCGGTCAGCCCTGCGATGCCGAGCGCCTTTCTTTCGGTGTCCGCACCGTGCGCTTCGAAGCGCAGCACGGCTTCTTCCTCAACGGCAAGTCGATGAAGATCCAGGGAACGTGCAACCATCAGGATCACGCGGGCGTGGGCGCTGCAGTTCCCGATGCGCTGCAGTGGTACCGGCTGGGCGTGCTCAAGGAGATGGGCTGCAACGCCGTCCGCACCTCACACAACATGCCCACCCCCGAGTGGGTTGAGGGCTGCGACCGCATGGGCGTGATGATGATGTGCGAAACGCGCCAGATGAGTTCGAGCCCCGAGGGGCTGGCGCAGCTCGAAGCAATGATCAAGCGCTATCGCAACTCGCCGTGCGTGATCCTATGGTCCATCGGCAATGAGGAATGGCAGTTGCAGAACCAGATGGCGGAACAGGGCGAGAAAATTGCAACCGCCATGGTGGAGCGCTGCCATGAACTCGACCCGACGCGCGTCGTTTCGGCTGCGGTGAACGGCACCAACGAGAAAGGCGTTTCCAATGCGCTGGATATCATCGGCTTCAACTACAATCTGAAATTTCCCGATGGGTACCACGAAAAGAATCCCACCCGGCCGATTTTTGGCTCCGAGACGGCCAGCGCGGTTTCGACGCGCGGAGAGTATACGACCGATCCGCTGCGCAACACCGTGAGCGCCTATGACATCAACAATCCCGGCTGGGGTGAACAAGCCGAGGAGTGGTGGACCTTCTACGCGACGCGCGAGTGGGAGGCAGGTGGCTTCGCGTGGACCGGCTTCGACTATCGCGGCGAGCCCACGCCCTACGGCTGGCCTTCGATCAGCTCGCAGTTCGGCATTGTGGATACCTGCGGATTCCCCAAGGACACGTTCTTCTACTACAAATCCTGGTGGGGCAAGGAACCGGTGCTGCATCTGTTTCCGCACTGGAATTTTGAGGGCCGCGACGGCGAGGAGATTCCGGTGTGGGTGCACTCGAACCTCGACGAAGTCGAGCTGATTGTCAACGGCAAAAGCGTGGGACGGCAGAAAGTACCGCATCTGGGTCACGTGGAGTGGAAGGTTCGCTACCAGCCGGGAGCGATTGCGGCCCGCGGCTATAAGGCAGGCAAGCTGGCCCTCACCGAGAAGCGCGAAAGCACCGGCCCGGCCGCCTCATTGCGCCTTACCGCTGATCGAACGGAGATCAACGCGGATGGCGAAGACTTGGCAATTCTGCGCGTCGAAGCGCTCGATGCGCAGGGCCGGCCAGTTCCGACAGCCGACCAGCTCATCGGATTCGAAGTAACCGGCGCGGGTGCGCTCATCGGCGTGGGCAACGGCAATCCAAATTGCCAGGAAAGCGACAAGGGATCGAAGCGGTCGCTGTTCAATGGTCTGGCGCAGATCATTGTGCAGGCGGCAAAACAGCCTGGCGAGATTCAGGTGGTGGCTACGAGCCTGACGCGGCATCAGGAGATCGCGCCGGCGAAGCTGACGATCACGGCTAAAGCCGCAGCACTGCGGCCTGCGGTTTCGTAACTTGGCAGCCACTAGCAGGATGGTAGTGGGCCCGCAATTCCCGAGCTTGCGCCTAGTATCAAGTTGATAGTGACGCACACCCGAGCCAGGCAGCAATGGCTTGTGCAGCAAAGAAGTGAAAGGAGTTATCGGCGGCACTCGGCTCACGACAGATTGCGCCTTCCGTTCAAATACGGGACACACCTCGGTAACCATCTGCTCACACCGTGGGACGGCGTACCGCGCAAGTGACTATAATTCATACAGAGCGAAATTAGGCGCTTCTTTAGAATCTACTCCGAAGGGAATCCCGCCAAATGGCGACTGGAAACCTTGCCCTGGGTGAAGAACAGGGCGCTTTGAGTGCGTGCCAGCGCGTCGTGAACGACTTCAGCATCAATGTAGCCACTGTCAACGGTTCCGGTTCGCAATCGGCAAACAGTGTCCTGCTCAAGAGCATCTTCGGCATGGGCGTACCGGTCAGCGGCAAAAACCTATTCCCTTCCAACATCGCCGGCCTTCCGACCTGGTACACCATCCGCGCCAGCAAGGACGGTTATGTAGCCCGCAAGCGCGACTCAGAGGTATTGATCGCCCTCAACCCGGAGACCGCACGTGAAGACATTCTGGCGCTACCCGCGGGCGGCGTGGCCATTTACGAAGAGCACCTGAACCTGAAGCAGTACCGCAACGATGTGGTCTGCTATCCGGTGCCTTTCGACAAGATCACGGCCGCAGTTTGCCCCGAGGCCAAGCTGCGCAAGCTGGTCAAGAACATGGTCTACGTGGGCGTGGCCGCGCAGATCCTGCACATCGACCTGAACGTGGTCGAGAAGAGCGTGCGAAAGCAGTTCGCCAAGAAGCAGAAGGTATTCGATCTCAACTTCGGCGCCGTCAAGGCGGGCTTCGATTACGCTGCTGCTACATTTACCAAGCACGACCCATTCTTCATCGAGCCGATGAACCAGACGGCCGGCAAGATCATCATCGACGGCAACGCGGCCTGCGGCATGGGCGCAGTCTTCGCCGGAGTCACGGTGGTCGGCTGGTATCCCATCACACCGTCCACTTCGCTGATTGAGGCCACCACCGACCTGCTCAAGAAATTCCGGGTGACGCCTGAGGGTAAGGCGACCTTCGCCGTTGTCCAAGCTGAAGACGAGTTGGCCGCGATCGGCATGGTGCTCGGCGCAGGCTGGGCAGGTGCGCGATCGATGACTTCGACCTCCGGCCCCGGCATCTCGCTCATGGCCGAATTTGCCGGCCTTGGCTATTATGCCGAGCTGCCTGGCGTTATCTTCGACGTGCAGCGCACCGGCCCCTCGACGGGCATGCCCACGCGCACCCAACAAGCTGACCTGCTTTCGACCGCGTTCCTTTCGCACGGCGACACCAAGCACATCATCCTGCTGCCCGGCTCGGTTAAGGAGTGCTTCGAGCTGAGCCAGGCTGCATTCGATCTCACCGAGCGGCTGCAAACCCCTGTGTTTGTCCTCACCGATCTCGACCTGGGCATGAACAACTGGATGTCGGATCCGTTTGAGTATCCCGAAAAGCCGCTCGACCGCGGCAAGGTGCTGACGGCCGAAGATCTCAATCGCCTGGGAGGATTCGCGCGCTATCGCGACGTGGATGGCGACGGAATTCCCTACCGCACGCTGCCGGGAACAAACCACCCCAAGGCGGCGTACTTCACGCGCGGCTCGGGACATAACGATGCTGCCGGCTACACTGAAAAGCCCGATGAGTATCAAGCGGTTGTTGACAGGCTGTCGCGCAAGTTCGAGCACGCGCGCACTCTGGTGCCCACGCCGGTGATGGTGAAGAACGGCACGTCGAAGATTGGATTCCTCGCTTTCGGCACCACTGATTTCGCGCTGCGCGAGAGCCTCGACCAGATCAAGAACGAATACGGCAGGAGCGTCGATTACATGCGCATCCGCGCGTATCCGTTTACGCACGAGGTGCACGACTTTGTCGCCTCGCACGAGCGCGTTTATGTGGTGGAGCAGAACCGCGATGCGCAGATGGCCAGTTTGCTCAAGCTCGATCTGCCGGCGGACCAAGTGGTGAAACTGCGCAGCATCCTGAACTACAACGGGCTGCCGCTAGACGCCCAAACCATCACGGAAGAGTTTGCGACCAAGGAGGGCCTGTAAAGGCCGGCGCTTGTGCGCCAATTTGATAACTCGCTGCTTTGAATGGGCGCGGATTTAGCCGCGCAGTTCAGCGATCAAAAAGAGTACGAGGCTTTAGCCCCCGAGGAAAACATGGCAACGGCTACACCCACACCGAAAGTCAATCACATCGGCCTTCCGGTCATCGAATACCGCGGCGGCAAGTCGACGCTCTGCGCCGGTTGCGGCCACAATGCCATCTCAGAGCGCATCATCGATGCCATGTTCGAGATGGGCGTAGAACCGGAGCGCGTGATGAAGATGAGCGGCATCGGCTGCTCGTCGAAGAGCCCGGCTTACTTCATGAGCCGCTCGCTCTCGTTCAACAGCGTGCACGGCCGCATGCCCTCGGTCACGACGGGCGCCGTGCTGGCCAACAGCAGCATGATGGCGCTGGGCGTCTCTGGCGATGGCGACACAGCCTCGATCGGCGCCGGCCAGTTCGTTCACCTGCTGCGCCGCAACCTGCCGATGATCTACATCATCGAGGACAACGGCGTTTACGGGCTCACAAAGGGTCAGTTCTCGGCCACGGCCGATATCGGCTCCAAGCTGAAGACCGGCGTGATCAACGATCTGCCAGCCATCGACACCTGCGCGCTTGCCATCCAGCTCGGTGCAACGTTCGTGGGACGGTCGTTCTCCGGCGACAAGAAGCAACTGCTCGCCATGCTAAAGGCTGCCATCGCCCACAAAGGCACAGTAATGCTCGACGTAATCAGCCCCTGCGTGACGTTCAACGATCACGAGGGCTCGACCAAGAGCTACAAGTTCATGCAGGAGCACGACGAGCCGATCAACGACGTAGGCTTTGTAGCCAGCTTCGACGATATCGAGATCGATTACGACTCGGGCCAGGTGTACGACGTGCAGATGCACGACGGCTCAAGCCTGCGGCTGCGCAAGATTCACGAGGACTACGACCCGACGGATCGGGCCAATGCCGTGCGCACGCTGATGGAAGCATCCGAAAAGGACGAGATTCTCACCGGCGTCTTCTACATCGATACCAAGAAGCCTACGTTCACCGATCTGCTGAACATGGTCGACGAGCCGCTGGCCACGCTGCCAGACTCGCTGGTGCGCCCGCCCAAGAGTGCGCTCGAAAGCCTCATGACGAACCTGCAGTAAGAAGCAAACCTTCCGCGCCCGCTTTTTCTCCTCTCAAGGAAAAAGCGGGCGCTTTCCTTTCATTTCCGCCAAACTCCAGAGAGATTTTTCTATTTCTGCTCACCTTGCAGCAGCCGTGAGGAATTGTCTCTCGTTGAAAGAAATCATTCCTTCGGGGCCGAAGCCGCGTCATTTTGCGAACTGATGCCGCACGGCTCAAGCCGTGCCCCTTCAAGGTGGCCGTGGCTGAGACATCGCGCCCGCACGTTGACATCGCACTGTGCGCCTCGATAGCATGACCCGGATACCGGTCTCTCAATCTATCGCACGCTGAAGGATCGAGGAAAACTGTGAATCGACGCACCTTCAATAAGCTTGCTGGTATTGCTGCACTTTCTGCCTTTACTGATCTTGAGATGAACGCCCAGCAAGCCGCTGCAATGGCTGGCGAAGTTGTCCTCGAAGACAATGAATTCCTCGTAGCCTTCGATCCAGTTTCCGGCGCGCTCACGCGCATGGAGCATAAGACGACCAACTGGACCGTCGAGCGACGGCCTGCGCTGGGCGTCTCCTTCCGAATGCTCGTTCCGCTGCCCGGCCGGCGCGCCAACTTCGTGCTCGGCAAAAAGCAGCGCGCCGCGAGCGTGAAAAAAATCTCCGACAACCAGGTGCAACTCTCCTGGGAAAACCTCTCTAGCGAGCATGGCGGCGTGCTGCCCATCACATTCACCGCAACCGTCACTCTTGAAAATGGCAAGCTCACCTTCACGAGCAAAGTCGAAAATAAATCCGTCTACCCGATCGAGACGATCGACTACCCATATTTCGGCGATCTCAATCCGCCTTCTTCCGATTCGAGGATGTCAGCGCGCACCATGTGGTACTGCAATCTCGGCGACGACGAGATCTATCCCAACTTCGCAAGCGAAAAGGGATATTGGGGCGTTGATTTCCCCACCAAGACGTTTGGCTCGCATCGCAGTCTTTTCTGCCTGCTGCAGGCCAACACCGCGGGGCTTTACGTCGAGATGTCTGACCCCTCGCTGCCCTACTACCTCGAATACACCTTCGAGCAGCATCCTGGCGCGCTGCACGGCGCTGTCGTGCCGAAAATGGATGAGATCTCAGGCTGGCCCGTGCATCTCGAGTTTCGCACCTGCCACTTTATCTACGCGCAGCCGAACTCAAGCAGGAAACTCGCGCCCATCGTCATGCGCGGCTATAAAGGCAGCTGGCACGCAGGCGTAGATGTCTACAAGGAGTGGCGCAACACTTGGTTCAAGAAGCCGCATCTGCCGGCGTGGGCCAGGGACGTGCACTCGTGGACCATGCTGCGCATGAACACGCCGGAAGAAGACTACACGATTTCGTACACGAAATTCATCGAGTACGGCGAGGAATACGCAAAATACGGCGTGAAGGCCGTGCAGCTCATCGGTTGGAACATCGGCGGACAGGATCGCGACGACCCTTCGCAGGATACCGATCCCCATCTTGGCACGTGGCAACAGTTCCACGATGCCATTGCAAAAGTCCAGTCGCTGGGCGTCAACGTCATCCTTTTCGGCAAGCTGAACTGGGCCGACTTGACGACCGACTGGTACAAGAGCGAGCTCTATAAGTACGAAGCAAAGGATCCGTACGGCATCCGCTACGAGCAGGGAGGCTACAACTACGTCACTCCCACGCAACTGGCCGGCATAAACACGCGCCGCCGCGCGGTGATGGATTTCCAGGATCCCGCGTATCGCGAGATTGCGAAAAAGGAGTTCGAAAAGATTCTCGCGCTGGGCTCAACCGGATGGCTGTGGGACGAAATCTGCCACCACTCGAATGCGCTCTACAATTTTGCGCCGGGGCATGGATACAATCCGCCGGGATATATCTACGCCGGCGATCTGCCGGTAGCGGCCAAGCTTCGCGCGGCCGCCGACAAGGTGAGCCCCGATTTTCTGTTTGCCGGCGAAGGGCCGCATGACTGGCAGATGCAGTATTTCCCGGTTGGCGAGGCGGGCGTAAGTGCAACGCCTATCTGCCAGTATCTGGACACCCTGAATTCGCTGATGATTGCGGGCGTAAGCGGCTTCGACGAGCGCGAGCAGTTGAACATGATCCTGATGTGCCGCTGCGTGATCCAGTACGAGCCATTCCTCTACAAGGGACACCTGCACGATTTTCCGCTCACCATGGCATACGGGCAGAAAATTGACGCGCTGCGCAACAGATACAAGGCCTACCTGTGGGACGGCGATTTTCGCGACACGCTCGGCGCCGACGTAAGCGCCGATGGAGCCTTCCGCTACTCGGTCTTCAGGGCTGCAAACGGCAAGCGCGCGGTTGTCGTCGTCAACCCCGGCTCCGATGCCGGCATTGCGGCGAAAGTGAGCCTGCCCAACGCCGGCAATCTCATTGTTGCCACACCTGAGCAACCCGAGGGCCGGCCAACCACCGGAACGGTGACTGTTCCGGCGCGTTCGGCCGCGGTGGTAATCGAGCTTTAGGCCCGGCTGCTACAAATGCGACGGCAAAGCGCACTGATTCTGGCGCGCTCCGCGGCATTCTCACCACAAATTACAG
>JASIJW010000350.1:0-2754 GCA_030050035.1 Acidobacteriaceae bacterium
CGAAGGTGACATCCTGCGGTGGAACGCCATAAAGCCAGATTTCAATCGGCATCTGACCTTCCATCTCGCGCATTTTGTTTACCGGCTGGCCCTTGGCGAACATAACCATGTCGGTGTTCATGCCCACCAGCACCTGGTGGTTGAGGATGGCCTCTTTGAGCGATTTGGGCAGTGTATCGGTATAGGCCTGCACGGGCGTTTTCACGTCGAAGGAGAGCAGCGGCGCGAGCAGGGCCTTTACCTGGTCGCCGGTCAGGTCAGGTACGTGGTCCTTGAAGGTGAGCGTAAGGCGCGAGCCCACCGGCTCCTGGCCGTTATCGGCGACCACAGGCGTGTCGCCGCCGTAGTTCGGGTCTCCCGCGCCAACGGAGACATGGCGCAGGAAGCGGTGTCTGGCGTCCGGGCCGCCATTAAGGTCGAAGACGATTTTGTCGCGGTCGATCTTGATGTCGGTTACGACCATCCGGTCGCCCGGCTTGGCGCTCAGTCCTTCGCTGGTCACCATGTTCAGGTAGGCCTCGCCGGCCGGCTCCAGTTTGCCATTGGCGGCGAGTGTAAGGCCTTTATGGCCGCGCGGGAACGGACGCATGGCAAAGCCCTGCTCCGACTGCATGATGCGCACGATCTCAAGCTTGTCGCGCGTGCCCATGGGAGCCGTGGAAAGGGTCACGTGCGTTGGCTGAATCTGCTGGAACTGCCGGTCTACCGGTCCATTGGCAGTCGCCGAATGCTTGCCGCTGGTGTCGATGGTGATCACCTGCGCGGACGCCAGACACGGCGCAAGCGAAGCGGCCAGCGTGCAAATCAGAACTGTACGGGAGCCGGGAAGCGGGTTTTTGAAGATCGTGAATCGCGCCATGGGAGCCTCCCATGTCCATTTTCAGGATTACGCAAAAGCATGTTGCGTTCAAGCAAAAAGAAAAATCAAAATGCCGAATAGAAACGAGAGTCACGCACGGGCTGATGTCCGCGGCAACTGGCCCACCTAGGCACAGATGCTTTCCCCTCGCGAAGGGTCTCCCGGCGCAACTCTCGAGCAAAGCTGCGGCTATCAAGACGATGTGGGCGGATCGACAGGCCTTTCAGTGGGCCCCGCAGTCCCAGGAACCGGCCCGGAAACAGGACCGGGAACGGTACCGGGAACAGAATCGGGAGCGGAGATCGACCCGTTTGCCTGAGCAATCTGCACCAGCGGCGGCGGCGCAGCCGGGCCCATTGCGGCCTCATGCTGAGCGCGGGCTGCGGCGTCCAGGTCAACGGGAATGCCGCCCGGATTCAGCACCGGCGCGTTGTAGCGGAAGTCGAGATCGCGCGTAAGCCGGAAGAGGACCGGGATAGCGGCGAGGATGACGAAAAAGGCGATCCAGGTGCCGTCGAGGCCGAATCCGCCGCCGGTAAGCCAGAACGGTCCCATGGGGTCGCCTTCGACGACCGAGGAGTGGCTGCCGACGCCGGCGACCGCAAGGCCGAAGAGCAGTGCTCGGCTGGCCTTCCAGCCAAAATTCAGACCCCAGCTTACCCACAGGGCGCGGGTGCGCAAATAGGCCGTGGAAAGCAACAGGCCGAGAACGAGCGAAACCGCGAAGCTGGTGCGGCTGGAGCCGGGCAGAAGCTGCTGGACGAGAGCGTAATACGCCGAAAAACCGAGCGCGCCGCCGAGCGGGCCGACGGCTTCAACAAAACGCTGGAACCCGTAGCCGCGGAAGGCGATCTCTTCTGCCAGCGTGGCGAGCAGAAAGAACAGCGCGTCGGATGCCAGCCAGCCGAACTCCGTGATGCGGCCGGAGAGCAGAACAGCGATACCGCCGGCCAGCGCCATGGGAATAACGCATATGACGGCGACGGACCAGCCGGTGGCCAACCCCAGGCCGAACTCGCCGCCAAACCCGGTGCGGCGCGGCAGCCCCTGAACGCTGATGGGGTGCATTTGCCGCTGGAACCAGAAACCCATGGCGGCGTAACCAAACAGGAGCAGAAAGACGAGCATGCCCTGCTCGATGAGGGGCGACCAGTTATCGCCGGCCAGGCCGATGGCCCCGTGATGGGCCAGCGAACGGGCGAGGAAGTAATAGAAGACGGCGAAAATGACCTGCGCGTAGGCGCGCAGACGGGTGCCGGGAGCTGTTTCGGTCATCGCTGCCTCCCCGCCGTCATTGCTTGCCTATTCGCTCGATTGTCCGGGATCAAACCCAACCGGTTCACCTCAGGCGCTCGCGCGGCGCTGTGTCTTCCTTCGCGTAGTGTACGGGTTTCGGCCGGTTAAATCAGCCTTCGGTATAGAACTGGGCCATGTTGCGGAATTTCTTTTGACGAGCAGCAACCAATTCGTCAATCGGAATCAGCTTGAGCTCGGCCAGGTGCCGCTTGAGAGCCGTGCCCAATGTGCCTGCGCCCGCATCCCGGTCGAGATGAATGCCGCCCTCGGGCTCGGAAATGATTTCGTCGACGCAGCCCAGCGCCGCGACCTCAGGAGCAGAGATGCGCATAGCTTCGGCTGCCTGCTGCTTGTGCCCGGCGTCGCGCCACATGATGGCCGCGCAAGACTCCGGCGTGATGACGAAGTAGAGGGCGTTTTCGAGAATGAGCACGCGGTCGGAGACGGCCAGCGCCAGCGCGCCGCCCGAGCCGCCCTCGCCGCTGATGATCGAGATGGTGGGCACGCGCAGCCGCGACATTTCGAGAATGTTGCGGGCGATGGCCTCAGCCTGTCCGCGCTCTTCGGCGCCCAGGCCCGGAAATGCGCCGGGCAGATCG
>JASIJW010000351.1:0-13720 GCA_030050035.1 Acidobacteriaceae bacterium
CGGCTAAGCTGAATCCGTCGATGAGCCTCGCGCAGGCGCTCGCGGGCGATTCTGCCGTCGTCGCGCAGGAATTTCTCATTCGCCTCAACGCGCACGCAGGCGGAACGCTGCGGCTCGGCGGCAGAAACTTCCGCATCGCCGCAGTGCTCGCGGAGGAGCCGGACCGCATCACGGCCGGCGCCGGCATTGGTCCGCGCGTGATGATCTCGCAGGCCGCGTTGGCCGAAACCGGCCTCGCCGCTCCGGGCAGCCGCGTAAATGAACGGCTGCTCGTGAAGCTTCCCGCCCAGCCGCCGCACGGGCAAAGCGCAGCCGCACAACTCGCGGCAGCGCGCGCCGAGCTCGAATCCGCATTGCCCGATGCGCAGGTGATGGACTATCGCGAAGGCAATCCCGCGCTCACCCGCGGCCTCGATAATGCGACCTCCATCCTAAGCCTTATTTGTCTCGTCGCCATGGTGCTCGGCGCCATCGGCGTGGCCATGGCCATGCATGCGCATCTTGAGCAGCGCATGGACATGCTCGCCATCCTCAAAGCTATGGGCGCCGGCTCTGCCGACCTGCTTCGCATCTTCCTGCTGCAAACGCTCGCGCTCGGCCTCGCCGGCGGCCTGCTCGGCGTAGCGGCAGGCGTCCTCGTCATGACGGCGCTGCCCGCTGCCTTCGGCAATCTGCTCTTCGTCAAACCCGCGTTCGTTTTTCCCTGGCAGTCTTCGCTCGCCGGTCTCGGCACTGGCCTGCTCACCACGCTGCTCTTCTGCCTGCCGCCGTTGCTCGATGTGCGCGCCGTGCGCCCGGTTCTGGTGCTGCGCCGTCTCGTAGAGCAGGGCCAGCAGGGAATTACTGCATGGTTTGCTCGCTGGTGGGCGCGCCGCCTGCAACTCGCCATCGCCGCCTGCGTCGTCGTCGCTCTCGGCGCCATTGCATGGGCGCTTTCTGAGTCGCCGAAAGTCGGCGCGTGGTTTGCCTTTCTGTTCACCTGCGCGCTCTTGGTGCTGCTCGCGCTCGCATGGGTGGCACTTCGCGCCATCCGCCTCGCACTCGATCGCGTGCGGCTGCACCTGCCATCGTCGCTGCGCCACGGCCTCGCCAATCTTTACCGGCCCGGGAATCAATCGGCCGCGGTGCTGGCCGCGCTCGGCACCGGCGTCATGCTCATCCTCGCCGTTTATCTCATGCAGTCGGCCCTGCTGCGCGATCTGCACGAGACCGCCTCGCCGAAGTTGCCCAATGTTTTTCTTGTCGACGTCAGCACCGACGAAGTCTCTGGCGTGCGATCGTTCTTTGCGCGTCAGCCCGGCGTCACGCAGCAGCTTGAACTCATGCCGATTACGCAGGGACGATTCATCTCCATCAACGCCCAGCCTGTGGCAACGATGCGCGGCCAGCATTACCCGGTGCGCATGCTTGAGAGTGCAAACCTGACCTGGGCCGATACAGTGCCTGAAGGCGACAAGATCGTTTCTGGCGCGTGGTGGAAACAGAAGGATGAACAGGTCATCGCCGTGGACGCGGGGATCGCAAGCCGCCTGCATCTCGGCGTGGGATCGCAGATGGTGCTCGAAACAGGTGGGGTCGAACACACGCTGCGCGTCGCGGCCATCTTTCGCGCCGACGGCCAGCACCTGGGCGCGCGTGCGGATTTTGTTCTGCCTTCAGCTCTCGTCGCCAACCAGGCTGCGACCTGGTACGGCGGTGTGCACATGGACCCGCGCCGGATCGCCGAGATGGAGCGCGCACTCTTCGCCGCCTACCCGACCATCACCATTGTCAACATTGCCGATGTGCTCGACCGCATCGAGTCGGTCGTCAATCAGATCACCTTCGTGATCCGGCTGCTCGCCGGTTTCTCGATCCTCGCCGGCCTTATGATTCTGGCCTCGAGCATCGCCAGCACGCGCTTCCGCCGCATGCAGGAGGCGGTGGTGCTCAAAACCCTCGGCGCCACGCGCATGCGCATCGTGCGCACCTTCAGCGTGGAGTTCAGCGTGCTCGGTCTGCTTGCGGGCGCCGTCGGCGTCGTCTTCGCCAACATCCTCACGCGCGTGCTGCTGCACCGCATGGAGATCGGCTTCCACATCGCCTGGGTCGCCACAATCGTTGCGCTGGCCGGCACAGCCGTTCTTGCCACAGCCACGGGATGGGTCGCCAGCTATCGCATCCTCGGTCTGCGCCCGCTCGAAGTCCTGCGCGAAGAGTAAAGCAGGGAGCAAGGCAGCAAGGGAGCAAACAACGTGCCTTGCGGTTCCTCGCTCCCTCGCTAACTTGCTCCCTGCCTCTCAGAACTCCTCTCCCGTCGCTTCCACTTCCGGCAGCACGTCGTCTGGGCGCGCTACCCACACATACATCGTCGGCAGCAGGAAGATGCTCATCGCCAGGTTGGCAATCAGTCCGCCGACGATCACGATCGCAAACGGCCGCTGCGAGTCCGAGCCGATGGCATGAGAGACCGCTGCCGGCAACAATCCGAGCGTTGCTACAAGCATCGTCATCATGATCGGCCGCAGCCGCAGCACAGCGCCTTCCACGGCAGCATCCTCGACAGACAATCCACGCACGCGCAACTGGTTGATGTACTCGAGCATGATCACGCCCGTTTGCACCGAAACGCCGAACAGCGCCAGGAATCCAACCTCCGACGACACGCTGAAGTTGGTTCCCGTGAGCAGCAGCACCAGCAGGCCGCCGATGCTGGCCATCGCCACCGTGGCCAGAATCAGCAGCGCCCACTTGAACGAGCGGTACATGGTGTACAGGATGATGAAGATGAGCAGCACCGTGAGCGGCACGATGATGGCCATGCGCGCCTCGGCGCGCAGCTCGCTCTGGTACTCGCCCTCCCAGCCCAGGTGGTAGCCGCGCGGCAGCTTTACCTGCTGGTTTACTTTTTGGATTGCCTCGCGCACTGCGTCGCCCAGCGCGCGGTCGCGCACGCTGTACTTGATGGCAACGTAGCGCTCGTTATTTTCGCGGTAAATCTCCGAGCCCTCATCGGCCTCGCGGATGTTGCTTAGTTGCGCCAGAGAAACCCGCTCGCCCGTCGGCGCGAGCAGGCGGATGTTCTCGATTGCCTCGCGCGTGTCGCGATACTTTGGCAGGTAGCGCAGCGTCAGGTTGTACACTTCTTCGCCTTTGTACACCTGGCTCACCGCGTTGCCGCCCACGGCTGTCTGGATAGCGTTCTGCACATCGGCCACATTGATGCCCCAGCGCGCGGCCTTGGCGCGATCCACGGTGATATCGAGATCGGGCTGGCCGGTTACCTGGAAGACGCCAAGGTCGGTAATTCCGCGCACGCGGCTCATCACCCCGGCAATCTGGTCGGCCAGGTCTTCGAGCGTGTGCAGGTCGCTGCCGTATACCTTCGTCGCCAGCTCGCCCTTTACGCCGCTCACCGCCTCTTCCATGTTGTCTTCAATCGGCTGCGAGAATCCCCAGATCACGCCGGGAAATTTCTTCTCGAGCTGCGTCTGCATGGATGCGATCAGGTCGTCCTTGTTCTGGTGAAAGATGGGCCGCCACTGCTCTTTCGGTTTCAACCCCACGTAGTACTCGGTGTTGAAGAAACCCGTGTGGTCGGTGCCGTCGTCGGGCCGGCCCGTTTGGCTCGTGCACTCGGTTGTCTCGGGATACGAGCACAGCAGCACGCGCGCGGCGTTGGCTATGCGCACGCTTTCATCCGGCCCGGCGCTCTGTTCCAGCGTCCCGCGCACCCACATGGCGCCTTCGTCCAGGTGCGGCAAAAACTCCGACCCAATCACTCCGCTGAAGGCCAGGAAAGCAGCCAGCACGAGCGCCGCCACGCCACCCGTGAGCATAATGCGGTGATGATGAATGGCCCACGTTACGCCGCGCCGGTATCGCGCGCGCAGGAACTCCATGAGCGGGTTCTTCCATTCGTGCGCGCCATTGCGGAAAGCGAAGCTGCTGAGAACCGGCGCCAGGATGATGGAAAACGTCAGCGCGCCCAGCAGCGCAAAGGCCACCGTCCACGCCATTGGCCGGAACAGCCGGCCCTCCACCGCCTGCAGCGTGAAGATGGGCAGATACGCCGTGATGATGATGGCGATGGCGTAGAACACCGGCCGCTGCACCTCGTGCGCGGCCTCGCTGATGCGCTCAAAACTGGTGCGCCCGTTTTCTTCCGGACGCGCCATGTGCCGCACAATGTTCTCCACCATCACCACCGCGCCATCCACCACCATGCCGAAGTCCAGCGCGCCCAGAGAGAGCAAATTCGCCGGCACATGCTTCAGGTCGAGGCAGATGGCCGCGAACAGCAGCGAGAAGGGAATCGTCATCGCCACGATCATGGCGCCGCGCACGTTGCCGAGGAACAGAAACAGAATGATCGCAACCAGGATCATTCCCTCGGTAAGGTTGTGCAGCACCGTGTGCGTGGTGAATTTGAGCAGCTCGCTGCGATCGATGAACGGCACCAGCTTTACGCCCTTGGGCAGAATCTGGTCATTGAGCTGCTTCACCTTCGCGTGAATGCCCTCGAGCGTGGGCTGCGCATCCGCGCCCTTCTGCAGAGCTGCGATGCCCGAAACCACGTCGTCGTTATCGATCAGCCGCCCATGGTCATCGCGATACGTATCGCCAAACTGCCCGAGCCGGATCATCGGCCCTTGCTCCACAACGCCGATGTCCTTTACCCGCAGCGCTGTGCCGTTCTTGTTGGTAATGACGGTATTCTCAATGTCGGCCAGGTCCTCTACCTGCCCCACCTCGCGCACATTGATCTGCTGGTTGCCGGCCTGAATAAAGCTGCCGCCGCCGTTCGCGTTGTTATTGGCAAGCTGCTGCGCCACCTGCGTAATGCTCAGCCCGTAGGAGACCAGCTTGTCCGGATCGAGCCGAACCTGGTACTCGCGCGTCGGCCCGCCAAATGGGTTGATGTCCACTACTCCGGGAACCGACTTGAGATTCTTCTCCACCACGAAGGTCTCAAGCGTCTTCAGGTTCATCACGTCGTACTCGGGGTTCGAACTGCGCAGCGTATAGAAATAAATCTGTCCCACCGGGCTCCAGTCGGTGCCCATCTGCGGGACTACGCCGTTAGGCAGCGTCACCTGCGAGAGCCGTTCGAGCACGCGCTCGCGGTTCTCAAAGTTGGTGGTGTCTTCGCCAAACACCAGCTCTACCGTCGACAGGCCGAAGATGGACCACGAGCGCACATGCGCCACGCCGGGAATGCCGTTCATGGCGATCTCGATCGGGATCGTCACCTGCTGTTCGATCTGCTCGGCAGAGATGCCCGGCCACTGCGCGATCACATCAACGTAGTTGTTTGCAACATCGGGGTAAGCCTCGACCGGCAGGTTGTGGAACGACACAATGCCCCACGCGAAGAGCAGAATGCCGATCGCCAGCACCAGAACGCGGTTCTGAAGCGAGAAATCGACGAGCTTCTTGATCATTGCGCCTCCACCGTCGCTTCCAGAGCAACCACGTCGCGAACCACCTGTTGCCCCGGCGCAATGCCAGAGAGAATTACCTGCCGGTCGCCGGGCAGCATGTCGCCGCCGTTCACCTCAACGCGGCGGAACTGCTTGCCGCCCGCAGGAACAAATACCCAGTCGCGGTCATGCAGGTGCAGAATCGCGCTCGACGGCACCACTGCATGAGGAATGGCGTTGCGCCCGGTCAGCGTGGCCGTCACAAACATGCCCAGCCGCAGAAGATTGTCGGGATTGGTCACCTCGATGCGAATCTTGGCCGTGCGGAGGTTGGGATCGAGCACCGGCCCGATGTCGCTAACGCGGCCCGTCAGCGGATGGTCAGGGTAGGCGTTGATCACAATCTTCGCTTCCTGGCCCAGGTGCACCTTCGACAGATCGTTTTCATACACGTCGCACAGGATCCAGACGTTGCTCAGGTCGGCGATAGTGAAGGCCGTCGCCGAGCCCGACAGGTTGACGCCGGCCGCGGCTGCGTTAGTCACGTTCTGGGCGATGATCACGCCGGAAGTCGGCGCGTAGACGTTGACGATGTTCGTCGGATGCGCCTTGTCCACGCCCAGGACCTTCAACTGCTCCTCGGCGGCGACAAGATCGGCCTTGGCATCGTTCTCCGCGTCTTCGGCCTGCTCCAGCATGGCCTGGGAAATGGCGCCGTGCTTGAACAGATCCTGTGCGCGGATGAGCGCCTTGTTGTTCATCTGCTCGTCGTTCACGGCCTTGAGATACGTGTCGTAGGCGCTGGTCACGTCCGCGCTTTGCACGGTCATCAGCAACTGACCCTTCTTAACGTTGTCATCGAGCCGCGCCTTGATATCGACAACGCGGCCGTTGGCCAACGAGATTACAGGGATTTCGCGCGAGACATCGGGATTGACCGTACCGGTAACGCTCAGCGTCTCCGGCTGGTCCACGCGCTCGGCCGCAATCAGCGGGTACTGCTCGGGGTGGTCGATGTTGACAATGCTCGCGTTGCCCGTCTCGATCGGCTGCTGTGCTTGCACTTCGCCGCTCGCCGGGTCAAACTTCTTCTGGCAGCCGGAAACAACAAGAACGGCAGCCATGCCAAGAATTGTTCCAAAGCAAGAAAAGAGCTTCATGGATTCACCTCGCCTCCGACAGCAAGATCAAGTTGCGCTACCGAAGTAAGGTAAGCGCCGATCAGTTGTGCGTATGCCAGTTGCACCTGGCGGTAATCGCTCTGCGCGTTCAGAAAATCCATCAGTGATGCGCCCCCGTGCTGATACGAGTACGTCACCGTGTCCCGCACCTTGAGCGCCTCGTCGTTGTACTTGGCCTTGTAGGGCTTCAGCAGCGCGATGTTCGCCTCCACCTGCGCGTACGCCGAATCCACGTCGCTGAAGACCTGCGCCCGCGTGGCCTCGCTGGCCTCCTGGCTGCGCTCAATGTCGATCTGCGTGCGCTTCTTCTCGCCCTGGTTGTGGTCGAAAACGCGCAGCGGAATGTTCACGCTCAGGCCGAGCGTCTGGTTGGCGTTCGGGTTGTTGGTCGAAGCGTTGTATGTGTACCAGGCGCTGTAGGTCGGGTCCGTTGAGCCATTCGAGACCGCGAGCTTATGGTTCGTCTGCGACTGCTCCAGGGTTTGCATCGCAGCCCGCAGGTCAGGCCGGTTCGCGAGTGCCGTTTGCCGGAACTGGTCGAGCGGCTCTAACTGATCCGAGAAGTCGAACGGTCCATCCACGTCGAACTGGTCCACCGGCGTGCGGTCGTTCAGCATCGTGAGCAATTGGATCTTCGCCGTGCGCAGGTTCACTATCGCCGTCTGCAGCTCCGACTCGTACTGCACGCGTAGCAGCTCGATGCGGCTAAAGTCGATATCGGCAATGTCGCCGGCCTTGAGCCGGTCGCGGCTGATGTCGATGATGTGGTCGTAGTAGTCCAGGTCCTCGCGCGCCATTTGCAGCACGTATTTGGCCTGGAGCGTGTCCACAAACGCCCCGCGCAGCGCAAACTCCATGTTGATCTTCAGGTCCTCGTGCTCTGAGGCCGTGATCTGCGTGCCTTCCTGCGCGCTTTGCAAGCGCAGCTCGCGCTTGTGGTCGCGCTCGTGCAGGTAGCTCAGGCTGGGTGAAACAAAGGTCCCGGCCAGCGGCTCCCACACGCCGTTATGCGGAGCGATCTGCGTGCCGTCCACTGTTGCGCCGAACTGCGGGTTGGGCCGCAGATACGCCGTGATTTCCTCGGCGCGCATCTCCTCCACATTGGCGGCGTCCGCCTTCAGCGCGGGGTTATTGGCCTCGAATCTGGCCTTCACCTGGTCCCAGGTTAGTGCCTGGCCCAGTACATTGCCCGGCGCGAGCATGCACATGGCTGCCGCAGCGAGCAGGGAAATGAAAACTTTTTTCATACGAAAGCCTCTGCGCCGCACAACGGGCACGGCGAGTCGCAGGGGGGCGACCCAGATCGAACGGTTTGGACCGAAAGGTCGAAACAGAACGAACAAGGCGGCCCGAGAGGAAAAACCAGAGGTAGACGCGAAATCAGGCCGTGGGTGGCGGGCGACTTTCGATCGGGTGAAGCGCAGGATCGCTCGTCACGGCGGCAGGAGTGCTGCGAGCAATCAGCTCAACGGCGCCCAGCGAGAGCCCGGCGAATAGCGAAACGACCAAAGCCACCGCGGCCGGAACCAGCACGTGGGGGTGCATCCAGTCGTGGACGCGCCGTATATACGTATCGACCTCGGCTGGATTGCGGGCCGCGTTCAGGTCGTCGGTCATGGAGATGGCCGGCAACAGGATCAGGATCACAAGACCCAGCGCGACCAACTGCACGCGCCTGTCAGCTCCCTCGCGCGGCGCATAACGCACCCAGGCCCACACCATCCACACGGCCAGGGCTACCCACGCGAGATTGAGCGTTATTTCCATGAACTGAAATCGATTCTACAACCGCCGTATAAGCTTTAGATAAACGGAATCAAAAGCTTTGCTAAAGCCTTCACAGGATTTCTCTTTGATTTGGACGCGCCGGCAGCCGTAAGGGTTCATAATCCGACGATTTCTGCCCGCCTGAATATGCCGTGTGCCGTATCTACATGAGGCGGCCCGCAACTCACGCGTTTTAATTTTTTTGTTATCAAGTCGGCGCATTTGATCATTTCCTTGCATTATGATCAAACCTGCGATGACCGAATTTCCGCACGCCATGCTCCGCGAAATCTACGAGCAGCCCGAGGCGCTTACGCGCACGTTGGCCCTTTACCTGGAAAACAGCGCTCTTCGTCCAGAAATTGCGGTTCGGCTCGCCGCCTGGCCCAATCCGGCTGGAGAAATCCTCATCGCCGCCTCTGGCTCCAGCCGTCATAGCGGTCTTTATGGCGAAATCCTGCTCGAAGACCTCTGCGGTCTGGCCGTGGACGTGGAATATGCCAGCGAATACAGTTTCCGCGGCGGTCCAAATCATATCGGCCTGCGACATCCCAGCGTTCTCGTTCTCTCGCAATCCGGCGAAACCTCAGACACCCTGGCTGCGCTTGAAGAAGCGCGCCGCCAGGGCCTCCGCACGCTCGCCATCACCAACGTTGCCTCGTCCACCATGGCTACCGAGGCGGACGTTTCGCTGCCCCTGGCAGCAGGCCCTGAAAAAGCCATTCCCGCCACCAAAAGCTTTACCTGCCAGCTCGCCGTGCTTTACGTGCTCGCTCTCTACGAAGGCGCCCGCCTCAAGCGCATGGACGCGCCGGCCCGCGCTGCGAATATCGCCGAGCTGTGCGCGTTGCCCGATCGCCTCGGTATTTGGCTGGACCGCTGGCGCGTCCAGGCCGAAGCTCTTGCCCACAGTTGCCGGACGGCGGCAACCTTCCTCTATCTCGGCCGCGGCATCCACTACGCCATCGCCCGCGAGGGCGCGCTCAAGCTCAAGGAAAGCTCATACGTCCATGCCGAGGGCTACCCCGTCGGCGAACTCAAGCACGGCCCGAATGCCCTGGTCAGCGACCGCGTTCCGCTGGTGGTGCTGGCCACCGTCGATCGCGCGTTGTCAGCGTCCGTAATGCGCTACGAGAAAACTCTGCAACTGCTCCGCGACATGCGCCAGCAGGGAGCCCGCGTGATTGCTCTCGCGAACGAGGACGACATGGTCGTCCCTGCGCTCGCCGCCGACTGCATTCCCATCCCCGCGGCCAGCGAATACCTGCTTCCCATTCTGGAGGTCGTGCCGCTGCAGCTCTTCGCCTACTTCATGGCGCTTGAGCATGGTATCGACGTCGACCGGCCGCGCAATCTCTCCAAGGCGGTCGTCGAAAAAGCATGAAAGCACGAGCGGTGAACCCTGCCAGTCCGGCGCTCGACGGCGTTCGCGCCGCTCAGCGTATCTTGTTAAAAAGTAATTGTTTGCTTTCTTCAGAGATTTGCCGCGTAGACTAGCTAGAGCCATGCTTGATATCAGGCCGCAAAACGAGCTTCCCACCGTTCTCCTGATCGACGACGATCTGATCAGCCGCGAGGTGTCGGCAACGCTCCTAACCCTGATGGGTTACACCGTGCATTCGGCGGAAAATGGCGCGGCATCGCTGAAAATGATCGAAGCCGGCGACTTCCGCCCCGGCATCATTTTGCTGGACGCGCAGATGCCGGGCCTGAGCGGTATCGAGCTGGTTCGCGAACTGCGGGCGGCGGCGCACTCGGCATCCATTTACATCCTCAGCGGCGCTCAGCCCTCGGCAGAGCTGTCTGCCGTCGTTGACGGCGTGCTCCTCAAGCCTTTTGACATTACGGCGCTCTGCGGGCTGCTTGAAAATGACGGTCCAGGCCGCGTCCACGCCGGCCGGTCCCATCTCGACTCCGGCAATCCGGTTGTCAGCCCCCAGACTCTTGGTCAGTTTCGGGAACTCATGCCAAGAGAGGCTGTCCGGGAGATTTATGAGACCATGGTCGCCGACCTCAGCCGGCGCATCGAAGCCCTAGGGGCGGCAATCGACCGCCATGATGTGGCGGAGATTCGCCGCATCGGCCACGCCATCAAGGGGGGGTGCGGCATGGCCGGGGCGGTGCAGGCGGCTCGGCTCGGAGCCTTGCTCGAAAACCTCTCTTCTGTGCCTGAGGATGATTCTTTTGATGACAGCCGTGCGCTCCTTGAGGATTTGCGCGCCGCGGCGAGGGCGCTTGAGCATATGCTGGAAGATGAGCTCAAGCGTTAAAATTCCGCATTTTTGGAGGGTAGCGGGTTCAATGGATCGTTCAGTTCGCATCCTGGTGGCGGATGACCACCCCGTAGTGCGCATCGGTGTTCGCAACATGCTTGCCCAGGCCGAGGGCTTTCAAGTTGTAGGCGAGGCCGGCGACGGCGACGAAGCCATCACCCAGACGCTCGAACTTCAACCCGACATTCTCCTCCTCGATGTCTCCATGCCGCGCCTGCCCGGTCTCGAGGCCATGCGCGCCATCATGAACGGTCCATCGACGGCCAAGATTCTCCTGCTGACCTCGACCATCACCACGCAGCAGATCATTGAGGCGCTGCAGATCGGCGCCCGCGGCATCGTGCTCAAGGACGCCCTGTCCGACCATCTGCAGACAGCCATCCGCACCGTCGTCGCCGGCGATTACTGGATCGGCGGCAAGCGCGTGGTTAACCTGGTCTCCGCTCTGCATGAGCTCATGCAGCAGGCCTCCGTACCGCAGCGCAAGACCTACGGCCTCACGCCGCGCGAGCTAGAAGTGGTGGGCTGCATCGTGGAAGGCTGCTCGAACCGCGACATCGCCAAGCAGTTCGCGCTGAGCGAAGAGACGGTCAAGCGCCATCTGTCGAACATCTTCGACAAGACCGGCGTTTCAACGCGGCTTGAGCTGGCGTTGTTCGCCATCGCGCACCACCTCGTCGCCGCTCAGCAGTAGCGCGAGTAATCACGCAACGCTCGCCAGCGCAACCGGCCTACATGGATGGCGGTGATACGACAACAGCCCAAGTGCGGCGTCGCCATTTTGCATGTCAGAACGAGAAACCGAACTGAGTCGCGAACGTGACTGGATTTGTGGCCGGTTGGCCGGTGGGCCTGCTGAACTTCACAGGAACGTCGACCTCAGCGTAGACGGACTTGAAGACCCCAATAGGTTGGTGAAGTTTCCACCCCTTGTTTACCAGTGGAATAAATCCGGCTCGCGACGCATTGATGTCGAATACCGCGCGCAAGCCGACTGTGAATCCGTGGTTTAGCTTGTACAGGACGCCGGGATCGACAGTCAGCGTGGTTCCACGGGGGCTTTGGCTTACGGTGGGGATGAATTCGAAATCTACAAACATTCGGCCTTGTCCCTGCACACTAATTCCAATGGGCATTCCGAATGAATAGCTATCGAACACAGTTGTTGTTTGGCCGCCCTGGTGAGTGACCCACGGAACTAGAAAACCCAGGTGCCCGCCCACCGTAGTTTGTGCGCGCACAGACTGACTTGGCACGACCAACAAGACCACAGCCATTACGAGAAGACGCCTTGATCTCCTCGCTGGATCGCTCATCATCTTGTCCTCACAATTGCGAGTTTGTCTCCTCGGCAAGGCAATTACCGCCGCAGAATTTTTCCAGGACGTGCGCTGACAGGTCTTATAGAAACGACGGAGAAAAAAGGCGAGATCCCGTGCCGTGAAAAGTCAGCATTTTGTTTGCAACTTCGTTACAAAGTCAATTGTCGCGCGGGATTTGCGTGCGTCTACTGTCGGTTATGACAGGCGAAAAGAAGGCCCGCCGGAGCCGGGGCTGAGAGGTTCGGGTGTATTGTCATCTTGAGCCAGCTCCCGTTGAGTTAAATCACGCCCATTCCGCCCGCTCTGCCGCGATATCCTGAATACTAGGAGCTCACTCAAGATCCCAATGTCCAAGTACAGATATTCGACCCTTGCCGTGCATGCAGGGCAGCATCCTGATCCGCTGACCGGCGCCGTGAATGTTCCGGTTTACCTTTCCTCGACCTTCGAGCTCACCGGTATCGGCAGCGACCGCGGCTGGGATTATTCCCGTGCCGGCAATCCCACGCGCGACCGGCTGGAGGCGGCGATCGCCGTGCTCGAAGGCGGCCACAGCGCGCATGCCTTCACCACCGGCATGGCTGCCATTGCCGCGCTCGTCGCCATGCTGCGCTGCGGCGATCACGTCATCTGCTCGCGCGATGTCTACGCCGGAACCGTGCGCCTCTTCGACCAGATTGTTTCCGGATACGGCATCGAGATCGAATACGTCGACACCAGCGACCTGAAAGAGGTCGAAAAGGCAATGCGCCCGAACACCAAGCTCGTGCACATCGAAACGCCGAGCAATCCGCTGATGGTGCTCACCGATATCGCAGGCGTCTGCAAGATCGCGCACGCCGGCGGCGCCGAGGTCAGCGTGGACAACACCTTCCTCTCGCCCGCTCTGCAGAGCCCCATCGCGCTGGGCGCCGATATCGTGATGCACTCGACGACCAAGTATCTCAACGGCCACTCCGACGGTCTGGGCGGCGTGCTGATCGGCGTCACGCCGGAGCACAAGGAAAGGTTCCTGCTCATCCAGAAAGCGGCCGGCGGCGTAATGTCGCCGTTTGAGTGCTTCCTCGTCCTGCGCGGCATCAAGACGCTGCCCTTGCGCATTCAGCAGCACGAAGAGAACGGCCGCGCGGTGGCTGAGTTCCTCTCCAGGCATCCGAAGGTGAGCAGGCTCGCCTATCCGGGTCTCAAGTGCCATCCGCAGTACGACCTCGCCGTGAAGCAGCAGAAAGGCTTCGGCTCGATGATGAGCTTCGAGTTGAAGGATCGCGACGAAGCCGCACGCTTCCTGAAGGCGATCAAGATTTTCATCAACGCCGAATCGCTCGGCGGCGTCGAGTCGCTGGCCTCGCACTCGGCCACCACCACGCACGGTTCCGTCAGCGAGGAAGTGCGCCGCTCGATGGGCATCAACGAGGGCCGCATTCGCCTCTCCATCGGCATCGAGGACAAGGAAGACCTGATCGCCGATCTCGACCAGGCGCTGGCTGCGGTGTAATGAGCGCTCGGCCGCAGGGGACTCGATCCGGCTTGGTGCTCGCCATCGACACCTGCGGCCCATCGGGCTCGGTCGCGCTGGCGCAGCTTGCCGGCGCGCAAATTTCGCTGCCGCGCGAAATAGAGCTCGCCGGACGCACCTACTCGGCCACGCTCATCGCCTCCATCGGCGAACTTCTGGCTGCAGCCGGCGCGCAGCTTGCCGATCTCAATTCCATCGTCGTGGTCAATGGTCCCGGCAGCTTTACCGGCGTGCGCGTCGGCCTGAGCGCTGCCAAAGG
>JASIJW010000352.1:0-3247 GCA_030050035.1 Acidobacteriaceae bacterium
TCATGACAGCGCTCCACCATGGCGGTTGCAATTTTCTCGCCCTGTTCCGCCATCTGGTTCTGCAACTGCCATTCCTCATTGCCGATGGACCATAGGATCACGCACGGCGAGTTGCGATAGCGCTTGACCATTGCTTCGAGCTGCGCCAGTCCTTCGGGACTCGAACTCATTTGGCGCGTTTCGCACATCATCATCACGCCCATGCGGTCGCAGCCCTCAACCCACTCGGGGGTGGGCATGTTGTGGGAGGTGCGGACGGCGTTGCAGCCCATCTCCTTGAGCACACCCAGCCGGTACCACTGCAGAGCATCGGGAACTGCAGCGCCCACGCCTGCGTGATCCTGATGGTTGCACGTTCCCTGGATCTTCATCGACTTGCCGTTGAGGAAGAAGCCGTGCTGCGCGTCGAAGCGCACTGTGCGAACGCCGAAAGAAATGCGCTCGGCATCGCAGGGCTGACCGGCTGTTTCGACGGTCACAACCGCCGAATAAAGATTCGGCTCATCGGGCGACCACAGCGACGCATTGGTAATCTGCGCGGTTGAGGTAAATGCGCCGGGGCTGTCCGGTCCAATGGTCTGCTCGGCAGATTCAGCCGTCGCCACGGTGCTACCGGCCTTGTCTAGGATCCGCCAGCGCACTTTCGCGCTCTTTGCCTCGCTCCCCTCGTTTTGCACCACCGTCGCCAGCGACAACGCTGCGGTATCGCCGTTCAGGTTCGAGCGGACAAAACTCTCGAGCGGCGCCAGGTGCAGCGCATCGGTCTTCGTCAGCCACACGTGCCGATAAATGCCTGCGCCTTCGTAAAACCAGCCGTCGCCAAAACTCGCATCCACGCGCGCAACAATGCAGTTGCGCTGGCCGACCTTGAGAAAGTCTGTCACGTCGAAGCTGAACGGCACGTAGCCATTGTTGTTGCGGCCGATAAAGCAGCCATTGACGAAGACGAGGACATCGCGAAAGGCGCCATCAAATTCAACAGAGACGCGCCGGCCCGCGTCGCTTGCCGGAATATCGAATTCGCGCCTGTACCAGCCCACGCTGGTTTCCGGATAGCGCCGCCCGAGCGGCTTATAGCCGTGGGACTTCAACTGTTCATCCCAGACGAATGGCAGCTCGACTGCCCAGTCGTGCGGCAGGTTGAGCGCGCGCCACTTGGAGTCGTCATAGCCCGTCTTGGCGAAGGCAAAATCGCCCGTCTTGGCGAAATCTCCCTGGTCGTTGCCGAAGCCGAGGTCCTTGGCGGGGTCGTTGCCATTGCCGAACTGAAACTTCCATCCGAAATCAAAAAGAAACTTTTCGCGCGGCGCGACGGCGCCCAGCGCAGCGGCAGAGGTATCATCGCGGCCAGCGAGCAGGGCAGCAGCGCGCGCCCACGCGGAGCGGCTCACGATTGACGAAGCAGAAACTGCAAGTCCGGAATAGAGCAAATTGCGGCGCGAGATGCGAGGCATTCGGATTCCTTTTCAATCGAGGTTTCGTGGATGCAGGAAATTTTCAATGGCAGCAACAACGCAGCACTATAAATCAGCGGACGAAAGCAAGTAAACGGTTTCAGGTCTTCGGCATGAGTTACTCCTCTTCAATTGGAAGACGCGGCTTCAGCTGTCCAGCAAAGCCGGATATGCTAAATTCATACAGACAGACCACCCCGCTGGAGAGATGGCCGAGTGGTTTAAGGCGCACGCTTGGAAAGCGTGTGTACTTTAACGAGTACCGTGGGTTCGAATCCCACTCTCTCCGCCACGACCCACAAGCTGTTTACCGCGTTGCGTGAGCAAGCACCTTTTCCACCGCATTCGCTGTGTCTTCCATATCTGCTTCGCTGAGTGTCGGGTGCACCAAAAACATCAAGGCAGTTTCTCCAAGCTCTCGGGCAACAGGAAGCCTCTGTGATGGCCTGAGCTCTGGAGGGAAGGTCTTCTCCAGGTAGATTTCGCTGCAAATCCCCGAAGAACAAGGGACACCCTCGTCCTGGACGGCCTGAATAATGCGTTGCTGATCCCAGCTACTTCGCAACCGCTCCTTCCGCAGGAACACATAGTACTTGTAATACGAATGAACGAAGTGGTCAGGCGGTCTGGTGACGCGAAGCGCCGGCATCGCCGCGAAGCGCTCTGTCAACAGGCCGGCGAGTTCGCGCCTTCTTTGAACGGATTCGGGAAGACGCCGCAACTGCACGCGGCCGATGGCGCTCTGCATTTCGGTAAGGCGCCAATTCGTGCCGAAGCTCTCATGCTGCCACCGGTAACCGGGTGGATGCTCGCGCCCGTACACCGCTTCATAGCTCTTGCCATGATCCTTAAAAGCCCACGCGCGCGACCATAAGCCGTGGTCGTTTGTCGTCAGCATTCCTCCCTCGCCGCCGGTGGTCATGATCTTGTCCTGGCAGAAGGAGAACGCGCCTGCATCGCCCATGGAGCCCACGGGGCGGCCTTTATAGGAAGCTCCGTGGGCCTGGGCACAATCTTCAATTACCTTCAAGTCATATTCGCGAGCGAGATTCAGAATCGGATCCATCTCACAGGGCCAGCCGGCAAGATGGACTGCGATTATGGCTCGCGTGCGCGGCGTAATCGCAGCCCGGATCGTGTCTGCTGTCATGTTCTGCGAATCGCGATCGACATCGACGATTACCGGCGTTGCACCACGCATGACAATGCAACTGGCGGACGCAATAAATGTGCGACTCGTGACGATTACCTCGTCTCCAGGACCGATGCCAAGAGCGTGCAGTGCAAGTTCCAGTGCAACCGTTCCATTCGCCACAGCAACCGCATGATTGCAACCGGTGAAGGCCGCAAACTCGGATTCGAAGTGTCTGCCTTCATCCCCGGTCCAGTAATTGACTCGTCCGGATAGGAGGACACGCGTAGCTGCTTCAACTTCCTCGCGCGAGAAGATTGGCCACGGGGCAAATGGCCGCTTCAGTACGGGACGATGCTCAAGAGCTCGAAGCACTTTTTCCTGGTTGCGAATATTGCCGGCAATGCGCTAACGGCGGATGGATGATCATCATCGGATGATGAGGCGTGGCACAAGCCACCAGGAACCGAGAGGAGCCAGCCCGTTTGGATCGTCAGGCGTGGCCCGCGGGTTGAAGCTCTTCAAGGGCGATTCTGAAAAATTCGTCAGCATCGAAATAGAAGCGGTCGTCCTCAACCAGTGGAATTCTACGGATGGTTGCTTGAAACCGAGTGTGGAAAACCGGGTACGAGTCTCGGAAGTTGGGACGTAGAATTTGGGC
>JASIJW010000353.1:0-4044 GCA_030050035.1 Acidobacteriaceae bacterium
GCCGTGCTCGCCGGCGTTTCTCTCACCGTCATTGGCTCCCTCATGGCCGGCCTCGGAACAATCTTTCACCCCGTGCAGTGCCTGCAACTGCTCTGCATCATCATCGTCACGTCTATCGCCTTCAACGGCATGATGTTTCTTATGATGGTGCGCGTGGACGACCCGTTGGTGCCGCGCGCCATGTTCGGTGTGCTCAATACCCTGCTCTTTTTCCCCTCCGGCGCCATCTACCCCATCACTGCGTTTCCCAGATGGCTGCGCATGATCGCCATCGTCGATCCGTTCACCTACGCCATCCACGGCCTCAAGGCCGTGCTGCTTAAGGAAGGCGGATGGGTTGCGATGTACGGAGATCTTCTCTTCCTGGGAACGTTCGGCATCGGCTGCCTTCTGATAGCGTCCTCGTTGTTCAAGAGAACGCTATAGTGCGAAATGGGGCGCGCACGGGACGATATCAAGCCACAAAACTGACGCTGCTCCCGTCTCTCGGCTCCGCTGCGCTCGCGGGCCCAGCCTCGTCATCCTCTTCCCACAGTTCCTCGGCTTCCTCGTCTTCTTCCTCCTCCGCGCCTGCGGCCTTTCGCAGCGCGGAGGTGTATGTATCATCGCTAAGCCGCGCCGTCGCCTCAATTGAAAACTCCGCGGTTAGCTCCGGATCCGCTGGCCGCGGTTTCATCGTGGGCATCACGCGAATTCCGGCGATCGGGGCAATTTCCATAATCCCCTTATCGGCTTTTCGCACAACGGCTTTAATCTACACCCCACGTTTTGCTTGAATTTCTGACAATTCTGTCTCGATCCAAGTCACAATCTGCCTGAAATCTCGACAATCCTGAACCCTGCAGTCCCAACCGGCCGCTCACACTTCTTGCTAAACTTTCCCCGTGCAGGATGAGACCGAATTCCGGCGAGCCGCGCAGGCGGCCATCGAAGCCCTCAAGCAGCACCTGATTGCCCGCGCGGAAGTACATCAGGCCGGCTTCGAGGTCGAGGAGCAGGGGCACGTGCTGAATGTGTTCTTCGACAAGGCGAAAGGCAAAATTATCGTCATGCCGAATGGCCCAACGCGGCAGATCTGGGTCGCCGCGCCCGATAACAGCCTCAAACTTGATTGGGATCCGGCATCCGGCAGATTTGCGCTGGCGCGCACCGGCGAGCCGCTCACCCCGCTCGTCGACCGGCTGATCGACGAGCATCTCTAAATTAAAACCCGAGAAGTCCGAAGGAATCCCATTTTCAGTTGTCAGTAATCGGCGGAAACTCATCCCGACTACTGACAACCGATTATCGATCCCGAAGGCTGTTCTACGGCTTCAGGCTGTAGATTATATTGAGGTTTTTTTCCGCCACATTCTGCGGCAGCGGAGCGTAGGAGAGCGCGGCTGACTCCTCTTGGCCGGATTTGACAATCCAGCTCAGAAGATCCATCAATACCTTGCCATTGGCGCTGTTCGCGTCAGCCTGGGGTGCGATGATCCAGGAAAAGCTGCTGATCGGATAAGCTTCGGCTCCTGGCGGATTGGTGATGGAGACACGCAGATCCGCGGGCATGTCTTTCACGCTGGCGGCCGCCGCAGTGGTGCTGTCAATGGACGCCGTAACGAATTTTCCGTCGGAATTCTTTACCGCTCCCACTGTGATGTGGTTCTGCAAGGCATAGATCAGCTCAACGTAGCCAATGGCGCCCGGCAACTGGCGAACCAGACCGGCAACGGCCTCGCTTCCTTTTCCGGCAATGCCGACCGGCCAGCCGGGCGACGTGCCCGCACCCGGGCCACTCTTCCATTCCGGGCTCACTTTGCTCAAAAAGTCGGTGAAGATGAAGCTGGTGCCGCTGGCATCCGCACGATGTACCACCGTGATCTTCTGGTCAGGTAGCTTGACATCAGGATTATCGCGGGCAATCGCGGGATCGTTCCAGTTGGTGATTTTGCCCAGGTAAATGTTGGCCAGCGTTTCGCCGCTGAAGCGCAGATCGGTTACCCCGGGTACGTTGAAAATGGGTGCGACCGCGCCCAGCACCACCGGAATGTGAACCAGCTTGACTTTGCACGAGCTGATCATCTGGTCAGTCATCGGCATGTCGGAAGCGCCAAAATCCACCAGGCCCGCACAGAACTGGCGGATGCCGCCACCGGAGCCAATGGATTGATAATTGATATTGACACCAGGATGCGCCGCGGCGTACTCCGCAAACCACTTAGAGAAAATGGGGTAATCGAAACTCGAGCCGGCCCCCGTGAGATTCTGGGCCTGAGCTGTGCTCAGGGCAAAGACGAACAACGCAACGGCAACTAGGAATTTTTTCACAAACACACTCCTTCTGGATTCTCCTGCCGTGACTCATTCTGCAATGCCAATGTTACGGACAAGTGAAATGATGGGCGCATTCCGAGGATTCTACGCACACTTGGGTGCCTGATTCCGGCTGCGAAACCGTGGTCTCCCCGGACACGTCCCGGACAAGTCTTTGTCCGGGGTTGGGTTGGGGGGGCCAGCGTTGGAACCACGCGGGCGCCGATTTCTACGGCCGCTCACCCCGCCATTTCTCCGCCAGCTTCGGATCCGCCAGCGCCTTAATGTACACGCCTCCCACTACACTGCGCGCTTGAAACCCCATTTGCCTGCCTGTCTTCGTATCGTACCAGTCGGTAAGAGGCACGCGCGTCGAGCCCTCGTTCACCCAGCGCGCGATCGGCGTCATCAGCGCGGAGAACTCATCCGGCTGCGCCGTCAGCGTTGCCGTCCACAGCTCCCAATCCAGCTTCGTATAATCGGCGCGATCATCGAGCGGCAGCCCGTACCGGTTCAGATGCGTCAGATAAAACGCCATCTCCGTCTGCCGCACTTTTGCGGGGAACAGATGAAGACCGAGCAACTGGTCCCACACCAGGTTGTACTTTTGGCTCCAGGTGCCCGGCTTGTCGAAGGCCAGTTTATAGTGATCCCCGTCGATTGCCATCGTCTGCCACTGCTCGGCCATACCCGCGGCAAGCTGCGCGTACTCGTGCGCCACGTCCGGCTTGCCTAGCGCCTCAGCCATCTGTGCGTAGGCGGCAAGCGCCTCAATGGCCTTAATCGACAAATTCGCATTGTGCGCCAGATGACCGGCAAAATCGTCCGTTGAAAGCTGGTTCGCCGGATCCAGTCCCTTCTCGCGCAGATATTCGGCCCATTGCGTGAACTGTGGCCAGTACTCGCGCACGAAATCCCAGTTGCCTAGTTCGCGGCTCATTGCGTCGGCGAGGATCAGCAGGTTGCCGCTCTCCTCCACCGGCATCTGGTTCTCTTCTGTCTTCTCGCCGCCGCCGTACACCTGCCCATCGGCCAGCGGATAGGTCCCCAAATCGTGCGGCGCGAAGGGAAACTTCCAGCGCGGCAACGCGGCGTATTCCATCACCGGCTTGAGCTGCGCCTCAAGCAACTCGGGATTAAAAAATAGAAAGAACGGCGCCGAAGGATAGAGCACGTCCACGGTCGAAATGCATCCGTTCGAAAAATTCTCCTTCGGAAACAGCATCGGCGTGCCGTCGACATCCGCCGCAAACCCGTGCGCAGCGAGCGTCTGCCGATAGGCTAGAATCGCGAGATGCGCATACCCCGGTCCGCCGGCCTTGGTCAGGTCGGCCGTCAGCTCGCGGTCGAACTCCTCCGCGTGCTGCTCGAGTGCCACGTACTGCGACTCGGCCTGCGCCAGCATCTCGGGAATCGTGAGCCCGTTGCGTTGCCAGTAAGGCCGCAGCTTGCGGCCCAGGTACTCGATCGAGTACGTCTCCGTGTAAGCCAGCAAAATATGACGATGAATGGGCGCAGACGAAACCCGTCCCAGCAGCAGCGCCACGGCCAGATGCGCCGCGTGGTCACGCGGCATGCGCGGCATATCGGCATCGTCAGCCTCCGGCAGGGTCCCGTTTGCAACAAACGAGTCCAGCGCATCGCTTGACAGCGCCGTTTCCGCATCCGCGCCATCCGGCGTCGCCAGGTGGAAGTAACCCCAGTCGATGCGCAGGTCGTCTCCGGGCCGGTCGAGCACGCGCTGTTCGG
>JASIJW010000354.1:0-11221 GCA_030050035.1 Acidobacteriaceae bacterium
TCTACTCGACCTGGGTTCCCGGGCACAAGGGCGGCGAGTCGGAAACCATACTCGGCAAATGGTTCGCTCGGAGTGGCCGCCGCAAGGATGTCTTCCTTGCCACAAAGGCCGGCTTCGAGATGGGTGAAGGCAAATCCGGCCTGAGCGCGCGCTATATCGCCCAAGCGGTCGATGACTCACTTCGCCGCCTGCAAACCGACTACATCGATCTCTACCAGGCGCACACCGATGACACTAAAATACCGCTTGAAGAAACGCTCGAAACTTTCGACAAGCTGATCAAGGCGGGCAAAGTCCGGTTCATTGGTGCCTCCAATTACTCCGGCACGCGGCTGGCCGAAGCTTTGGAAACGAGCCGCAGAAATAGTCTCGCCAGCTACATCTCTCTGCAGCCGCATTACAACCTGATGGAGCGGCAAACATTCGAGAACGATCTCCTTCCTGTAGCGCAGAAGTATGGCCTTGGAGTCATTCCGTACTTTTCGCTGGCTGCAGGATTTCTTACCGGCAAGTATCGCCGCGGCCGGGATGTCTCTGGCGCGGCGCGCGGTGGCATGGTGCAGAAATACCTGAACGATCGCGGATTTGCCGTGGCCGATGCCGTTGTTCAGGTCGCTCAGGCGCACAACTCTACCCCGGCCGCGGTTGCGTTAGCGTGGTTGCTTGCGCAGCCTGGTATTACAGCGCCTATCGCCAGCGCCACAAGCGACCATCAGCTTGATGGACTGATCGCCGCAGCCGACCTCAAGCTCGATGCAGGAAGTATTCGCCAGTTGAACGAAATCAGCGCGACGCCGAGCGCCTGAAGGTCCATTCGGAACTTTTCCGCCAGAGGGCGAGGAAACTTCGCGGACGCCATTGCTATACTGGCTCGTTCGATCGATTCTTCGATCGATTCAAGGCGAAGGACGCGTGTCGATGCGAAAAATCTGTCTTCTGGTTGCCGCGATGGCGGTCATTGCCTCATGCACTGCACAGGCGCAGCGCATTGAGGTGACTCTCCCCACGGCCTCGAAGCCGATCACTGGTCATCTCATTCTTATTTTTGCGAAAACCGACAAGCCTGAGCCGCGCATGCAGCTTACCGAAGATATTTCTTCCGCGCAGGGATTCGGTGTCGACGTCGATGCGCTCAAGCCCGGTACGCCAATCGTGATTGATGCGCATACTTTTGGTTATCCGCGCCGCTCGCTTGCTGATCTCGAAGCCGGCGACTACTATGTGCAGGCTGTTTTCAATGTCTACGAGCAGTTTCACCTGGCTGACGGCAGAATACTGTGGCTGCCGCCGGACATGGGTGAAGGCCAGCACTGGAATTTCAAGCCGGGCAATCTGTACAACAAACCCTTGAGACTGCACTTCGATCCAAAGTCGGATGCGACCATCAGGATCGCGCTCGATCAGGTATTTCCACCAGTCGAAGGCACTGACCGCGACCCGGAGGTGCTGGCGCGGAAAGATCCTGGCGCGAAATGGCTCAAGTACATGCGGTTCCGCAGCGATGTTTTGAGCAAGTTCTGGGGTCGCGACGTGTATCTGGGCGCGTGGATTCTGCTGCCTGACGGATTCGACGAGCACCCAAACGCGAAATACCCGCTGATTGTCTACCAGGACCACTACCATCCCGGGTTCGGTCCGGTGCCATGGGTGACGACGCAGCCCGCAGACAATGCGCCCCAGCGCGAGAAGAACGGCTATCGTTTTTTTCAGGACTGGACGAGCGGACGCCTGCCGCGCGTGATCATGATCTATGTGCAGAACGCCAACCCCTATTACGACGATTCTTACGACGTGGACTCTGCCAACGTCGGTCCATACGGTACCGCGATTAATGACGAACTGATTCCGGCGATTGAGAAGAAGTATCGCGGCATTGGCCAGGGATGGGCACGCGCCACCTTCGGCGGTTCGACCGGCGGATGGGAGGCGCTGGCCACGCAAGTTTTCTATCCGGACATGTATAACGGTGCATACGTTGCCTGTCCGGACCCGGTGGATTTTCACGCCTATCAGAATGTCGATCTTTACAACGACGCGAATGCGTTCTTTCGTCACGGCGATTTCGAAGTGATTCCCACCGCGGCCGACCGTAAGCCGGATGGAACCATCATCGCGCTCACCGGGCTTGAGTACGCATACGAGTTCGTGCTCGGCACGCATGGCCGGTCGACCGAACAGTGGGACATCTGGCAGGCGGTCTTCTCGCCTGTCGGTGCGAATGGTTTTCCCGCAGAGGTTATCGATCCACTGACCGGGACGATTGACAAGAGTGTCGTCGCCTACTGGCATGATCACTACGATCTAACCGCCGTCATGAAGCGCGACTGGTCGACGCTGGGCCCCAAGCTTGAGGGCAAGCTGCACATTACTGTGGGCGACGGCGACACGTACTTCTTGAATAACGCCGTGCACTTACTGCAGGATCAGCTTGATAAAACTCGCAATCCACATTCGGATGCAACATTCCAATATGGTCCGCGGATGCCGCATTGCTACACCGGCGGCCCGGCCGAGTACACGATGCAGCAGAACAATGGCGACTGGGCGCAGCGCATTCTGCCGCAGATGGTGGAACACATGCTGGTCACTGCGCCGGCCGGCGCGGATGTAACCTCGTGGAGGTATTGAGAGCGATCTGCCCAAAGCGGACAATTACTGTTTCTTACTCAGGCGGCGATAGTAGTCGGCCACCTGCTCCTGATAACCCGCGGGAACCGCATCGGGCTTGCCGGTGCGCGCATCCGTCGCTGCGCCGTCATGCTGCAACTGGAGCTCGAGCTTGTCTACGGAACTGAGCACTTCGCGGTGCATCTGTTCAACCATCGCCGGATTGCCGGGGAAACGGCTGGGATCGAGGTTCTGCATCTGGCGCGTGAGATCCTCGACTTCTTTGGTCGCTTGCGGATCATCTCCCACCATCTGCTGGAGCTGACGCAGTTGCCGCAACTCCTGCTGAATACTCCGCTCAGTGTCCGCGGGATTGCCGGAGGCATCGGAAGGGGCGGGTTGCTGCGATCCGCGCGCACGGGGGGTGTTGTTGCCGGTGTCGTAATTTCCCCAGACAGTGCCGCCCCATCCGCCGCCTCCTGCATGTGTATCGCCGCTGTAGCCGTTGCGCACGGCGCTTCCCCGATTGTCGTTCGGACCGCCAGCACGCGTTCCATTTCCCGGTTGACTATTACGGCTGAGCTGCTGATTGTCACTGCCACGCTGCCAACCGCCCTGATCATTCTGGCCCTTATTCTGCCCTAATGCATCTTGATTCTGTCCGGCCTTCCCGATGCGCCCATCCTGAGGAGCGCCAGCCATGGATTCCAGTTCGCTGCGCAAACGCTCCACTTGGTCGAGTGCCGCTGTCTGATCCGGCTGATCAGCACCGCGTTGACCTGGCTTGTCACCTGGCTTTTCCTGCGTCATCGCTTTCTGCGCCTGTAGCAACTGATCGTTCAGCTTCGAGAGCCCGCGCGCAATTTCGCTTTCCGTTCCATTCGAATTCGGATTGATGCCGCTACGCAGCCAATCCGCTGTGCGCTGCACGTGGTTGTCGAGGTCGGCTTCGTCCATCTGCGTCAGGGCATCGCGCAGCTTCTTTGCAACGTCCGGCCGATTCGATGCCATCTCCGCCGCGGTATCGCGCATGTTGCGCTGGAGTTTGGAGAGATCGTCAGAAAGCTGCTGCCGGCCGGCGGCTAATTGATCGCGCTCGTGCAAACGCGACATAGCATCGTCCAGGTTGGAGGTCGAGTCTCCGCCGCCGTTCTCGTCGTCGGCCTGCGCCAGTTTGTCAATGCGGCCGGCTTGCGCCCGTTCTTCCTGCGTGAGCCGTCCAGCCTCGCGGGTCAGCGAGTCAAGTTTGCCGGAGGCAAGCTGCTGCTGAGAGCCAGCCAGCAGGTCTTGCGCCTCGCGGAGGCGCTCGGCCGCCTGGCGCGCATCCTGCTGTACGTTTCCGTTGCGCTTCATCATCTCTGTTGCCTGAGTTAGCCGGCTCAGCGCTTCCTCGATCCGATGGTCTGAAGACTCTCGTTGCTGCCCGTTCAACCGCTCAGCCTCAGTCTGCTTATTCCGGTTGCGTAGCTCATCGGACTGCGGCGATCCACTTTGCGATCCGCCGCTGCTGCTCCGCGCGGAAGCAGAGTCGTCTAGTGGCGACCCGCTCGCACTTTGCGTGCCCTCGCCGCTCTGCTGGCCAGCATCTTCCTGGTTCGATTGAGAGCCCTCCGACTGGCTCGCGCCCGGCTGATTCTGTTGCTGGTTTTTCGCCATCTGTTCCATCTGGCGCTGTAGTTGTTCGGCTTCGCGGCGCAACATCTCCTGCTGCCACCGCTGCTGGAAACTCTGCTGCGGATCGACCGGCTGGTTGGCAAGGTCTTCCTGCCGCCGCGCCAGTGCGTCGAGCTTCGCCAACGTGTCTTCAAGTTCTTTCTCGTGCTGCTCGGCTGGCGGGGCCGTTTGCGCTGTCTCATACTGGTTCTTTTCTGTATCGAGCTCCAGATCGAAGAGGCTGGCCAGGTCGCGGCCTGCATTGCCACCGCCGCTGCCGCCGCCTCCGCCGCTCTGTCCGAATGCCACTTCGATTTGCCGGAAAGTTGCCTCCGCGCGCAACAGCGCTTGCAGTGCCTTCTGTTCCAGCGGAAGAGCGGCGTTCCACTGCATGTCCTTCAGCTTGTCGGCCGCCGGGCCCATCACTGTCGCTGCGGTCTGCATGTCTTTATCGAAATCAGTGAACTCCTCGTTAGCCTCGGAGATATCACGGCTCTGCATGCGGATGGAGAGCGCGTTCACCTGGTCGCGCAATTTCTGTTGTGCGTCAGAAAGGAATTGCCCCTGCGCGGCGTTGTCCTTTGATGTAGCCGTCTTGTCGTTTTGCTGTTTCCATGTCGCGGCAATAAGCTCTTTCTCGCGCTTGGAGATTTCGATTTGGTTGCCTGCACCTCCACCACTACCACCACCCCCGCCGCCTCCGCTCTGCTGCGACTGCGAAAATTCGCGCTCGAATGGGTCAACCTGGATAAAGGAGATGTCGGTCTGTGCTGCGCTGTGTCCGTCGCGCGCTGCGGCGTAAATGGCGATCACGTCGCCGGGAATCAACTTCAGGTCTTCGAGGGCGATCATATGCTTGCCGTCGGCTTCTTTTACACCGGGGTGATCAAGCAGGCTCACGTCGTGGTCGGCTCCGCCGTTTACGGAATAGTGCAAGTGCATGTTATTGAGGCCGAACTCATCGGAGCCCTTCACTTCCACGGTGACTTCCTCGATTGGGCTGGCGCGGTAGTCGCCTGCCGGCCGGTCAATTGCGATCTGCGGAGGCTCTGCCTTGTCAGTGGCGATAAAATAATCCTCCGACAGACGCACCGATTGACCGTCATCCACGCCGGCAACATGATAAGCGCCGTCCTTATCCATGTGGACGACTGCGCGATACACATTGTCTGCGCCCCCCGTGAGCGCTATCGTCTGCCCGTTGTCAATGGCGAGCTGCCCATTCTTGAGCGGCCGATCCATGCGAATCGCGAGCTCCGCATCCGTGCCCTCAATGGCGCGCAGGTCACCCGAGTGCTCCTCCGTCACCGGCTTCATCCCAGTCCAGGTGGGGTAACGATAGGTCACATCGATTTGCTTGACCGATGGCAGATCGACGACCCGCACCTTGTAATGCGGCGAAATCAGCGGGCCAGCGGCGACGTAATACTCCACATTCTCCGGCAATCCGGCGAAGACAAACTGGTAGCTCGCTCTGCCGGTTGCATCGGGAATGACCTGCATTGTCACTGGTTCCCAGCCAGCAGCGCTTGCAAAATGCGCAAACAATTGTGCCTTGCCCGGCTGCATCCCAGTCACGTGCGCCTGGATAAGCTGATCGCTGTTGCGGCGGACCGTCACATCGCCCGGGATGACCGAAATCGCGTAGAGTGGAGCGCCACTTTTCTTCGGCCCGGTCCAGATGAGCGCCGCTCCATAACCGATGAAGCCGGGTCCGGCAGCGATCATCCACAGGAGGACAACGATGCAGGCCAGGCCTGCGCCGCCAAGCACGTAAAGCCGGTTATTCGGAACCAGCGCAGCGGGCGATGCGCTTCCGGTGCGCTTGAGAGTGTCGGCCGCGAGCAGTTCAAGGAACGGATCGGCGCTTTTCGCTGCGCATTCTGTAAACGTAGTCAGTCGCTGCTGTAAATTTGGTTGAGCGGCCTCGGCGCGCTCGGCGGTGCGGGCACGCGTAAGCCGCACCAGCGGCGCTGCGATTCCAAAAGCGGCAGCGGCTTCGAGTGCGAGCACAATCGCAAGCCGCGCGTAGACGATACCGCGTGCCGGAAAGGCAAAGTGGTTGAGCAGCAACACGAGGACAAGCGTGACGACGAGTGCGGTTCCTGTAAAGATGGCAGCGCCGCGTAGCCCCGCGTCCAGGCGCAGCCGCTGTTGAAGCCGTGCAATATAAGAGTGGAGTTCGCTTGAAGGGCTCATGCTTCCTCCCGCTGTGTTCCCATGTAGCGGCCGGCCAGCGCGGCCTCTGCCATTGTGGTCACTAAGGCCAGCAGCATGACGTACCACCAAAGGCTCATCGGCTGCTTCACCTCTTCCGCTATCGCGCTTCGCTGCTGCGATGCTGTGGCCGTACCCGCACCGCTCCAGAGTTGCTGCAGGTCATCTGGCATCGGTGTCAGATCTGATTCGCGCCGGTCAGAGTTGACGCCAATCACTGCATCGTGGCCGTTGGCAAAGCGGATCTGATAGAAGCCGACACGCGTCAGCCGCAGCGATTGAGCGGTGCGACCCTCGCTCAGTGATAGCGGCCGTTTGCCATCAGGATCGATCACTTCGACACTTGCCTGCGTACCGACAGGTCGCGCCGCCGAACGCAATTGCACGTAAGAATCCACGAGGCGTGACCCGCTCAGCAGTTCTGAGCCGGAGAGATATCGCGCTGCTCGGTCGACAAATGCGACGAATACCGGATGCAGCGGAAGATCGTTCGTAAGGTTATCCAATCCGGACGTGAGCAGCAGAAGATGGCCCTCGCCGACCTGTTTGTCCAGCAGGAACGGTGTACCGTCCATAAGCCGTGCGACCACTCGCGCCCGCCCAGGGTCAACTGCTGCGGCGTAGTCGACTTTCACCGTGTCCCAGCCGCCGTTGTCGCGGCCTGGGTGTTCTTCAGCGAGTGCCGGATGGGTGAAGTCCACCTGGCCAATGGTGGTTGCAGCGCCGTTGCGCGCATAATCGTGCGGCTTGCTTACGCTCGCGCCCCACAGCGGAATCCGCTCGCGATATGCTGACGATGTGCTCAGAGTGATGAGCACTCCTCCACCTTTGCCGATATATGCTACCAGCGCGTGTTCGAAGATGGAGGGTAGCGATGGCGTGTCGGAAAGCACGACAAAAGCGAACTTGGATGGATCGAAATCTGTGGTTTGCTCGGCCGCAACTGATTGCACGACGAAACTCGACGGCGCCGCAGCTTCAATCGCAGCGGCAAAGTAAAGCGGCGAGCGTGTGTCGCCGGTGGAGTGAACAAACAAGACCCGCTCGGGATCGGACCGACGTACAGAAAAAACGGAAGCATCGTCGGCTGGCAAGGCATCGCCGCCGTCGATTTGTACCGCACATCGATTGAAACCGTAACCCACATTGAGCGGGGCAAACTCGACCGTGGCGCGGCCGTTCGCAGGGATGTTTACTTTATTCGTTGCCACTACTTTGCCGTTGATTAAGAGTGAAACTTGCTTTACGGCGGCCGGCGTATTAAATCCTGCAATTACCGCAACCACGCGTGACAGCCGCGGGTCCTTAGGGTCGGCCAGCACCGCTGGGGCGTCGACGCTCTCAACCGTCCAGTTGGGCAATGGAGCGCCAGCGGCCACGGAATGCAGAGTGAGCTTTACATTGCCGGGAAGGACCATGTCGGCAAAGTTCGCCGGCATGGCACTGCGTTGCATATCGCTGAACAAGTCGAGATCAATCGCCCCATGCATCGTTTCGGTCATCGCCCTCACCACGCGGCCCAACTCACCGAAGTTTGCCCGGCCATCGCCAGGCTGGATATTGGTGAGCGCGGCCTTTAGCTGCGCATCATCGGTGATCTGCTGCGTCAGCAAAGTAACCTGACTGCCGAGTGCGATGACTTGTGCCTTCTCACCGCGGGATTTTTCGGCAAGCCTCGCCAGTGCCTCTTGTTTTGCTTCGGAAAACCGAGTGCCGGCTCGCATGCTGAAGGAATTGTCGAGCACGATAAGGAGTAATCGGCCTTGCGAGGCAGCGGCGCGGCGGACGAACGGATTGGCGAATGCCAGCACGACAAGCAGCACAAGCGCGCAGCGTAGAGCGAAGAGCACGAAATACTTCAGCTTGCGATGGCGTGTGGAGCTCTGTATACCGCGTTCGAAGAACATTAACGAGCTTACGGGTCTGGGCACAGTGACATGCTTGCGCAGCAAGTGCACAAAGACCGGCACGCCCAGCGCAGCCAGGCCGCCTAGAAACCATGGCGCTAGAAAGCCCATCAATTTTCTGCCTGGCGCAGCGTGAGATATTCACGTAGCGCAGCATCGAGTGGTTGGTTCGTGACGAGAAGCTGGTAATCCATCCCTGCCGCCCTTGATCGCGTCCGAAGTGCATCGATATGCGCATCAACCCTGGCGCGATAGGTTGTTTTCACGTATTCCGGTATAACCTCCATTCTGCTTTCCGTTTCTAGGTCGATCAGCACCGCCGAATTCTTCAGCGTGGGACGAATCTCCTGCGGGTCGAGAATGTGAAACAGAATCACCTCGTTGCCGTGAAAATGCAGCGGTGCGATGGCGTGGAGAATCGTCTCAGGGTCTTCGTAAAAATCCGAGATAACGACCGCAATGCCGCGACGATGCAGGAAATTCTGGAAGTGGCGCAGCGGCTTGCAGAAATCTGTGCGTGCCTGGGGTTCCGCCCGCTCCAGTCCGGTGAAAAGCCGCGCCAGTTGCCCCGGCCGCGTGGATGGCCGGATATACTCGCGCACCTCGTCGTCGAACACAATCAATCCGGCCGCGTCGCGCTGATTGCGAATGGCGAGGTAGAACAGCGAGGCCGCGATGAAGCGCGCGTAGTCGATCTTCTTTGGCGGACCTGAGGTGTACTGCATCGAGTTGCTCGCATCCAGAAGAATGGTGAGCTGGCTGTTCGTCTCGCCGCGATAACGTTTCAGGTAGCAGCGCTCGGTGCGCGCGTACAGGTTCCAGTCCACGTGGCGCAGGTCGTCGCCCGGCGTGTAGGCGCGGTACTCGGCGAACTCCTGGCTGAATCCGAAGTCGGGAGAACGGTGCAGGCCCGCGACGAAGCCATCCACCACCGTCTTTGCCAGCAGGTCGAGCGAAGAGATGCCGGCCAGAACTTCCGGATCGAGGAACCGCTGCAGCATCAGCTCTCCTTTGGCCGCGGCACGCAGGCGATCAATTGCCGCAGAATCCCGTCGGTATCGATGCCATCCGACTCGGCGTGAAAGTTAAGCAGCACCCGATGGCGAAGCACCGGTGTGAGGACGGAGGTAATGTCGTCATAGGCGACGTGATAGCGCTGGTGCGAGAGAGCGCGGGCCTTGGCCGCCAGCACGACAAACTGCGCTGCCCGCACGCTGGCGCCATAGTTTGCGTATCTTCGGATAAAGTCCGGCGCCCCTTCGCTCTTCGGCCGTGTGGCGCGCACCAGACTGATCACGTAGCGCGAGAGCGTGTCGGCAATCGGCACCATGCGCACCAGTTGCTGGAAATCGAGCAGGTCATCGGCTGTAGTCACGGCTTTCACATCCGTCGTACGCGTGGCCGTGGTGCGGTCGATTACCTTCAGCTCGTCCTCGGCGCTCAGATCGTCGAGGACCGCATTAAACAGGAATCGGTCGAGCTGCGCCTCTGGCAGAGGGTATGTACCTTCGAGTTCGATGGGGTTCTGCGTAGCCAATACAAAAAACGGCGCAGGCAGGTGGTAGAGATGGCCGCGCACGGTGCACGAATGCTCCTGCATGGCCTCAAGCAGCGCTGACTGCGTTTTGGGAGGAGTGCGGTTGATTTCGTCGGCCAGCAGGATGTTGCCGAAGATGGGGCCTTTGACAAACGTCCACTTGCGATGACCGGTTGCGAGATCTTCTTCGATGATGTCGGTTCCGGTGATGTCGCTGGGCATCAGGTCGGGCGTGAACTGGATGCGGCGGAACTCGAGGCCGAGCGCGTCCGCAATGGTGCGCACCATTAGCGTCTTCGCGGTTCCCGGCATGCCGGTCATCAGGCAATGGCCGCCGACAAAGATAGCGATGAGTATCTGGTCCAGAACTTCTTCCTGGCCAACGATCACCTCGCGCACCTGGTTGAGGATCTCCTGACGCACGGCATGAAAGCGCTCGACGCGCTCCTGCAGCATCGCAGCTTCCTGATTCAATCCGGCAAATGAAACCATGGGGTCCTCTTTCTCAATTTCGTTTTGCGGACGTTTCTTCGAGTTCGAGCAAGAGCTTTTGCGCAGGACGATAGCCGGGAGCCGCTTCGAGCGCAACCAATACACTATCCCGCGCTTTGTCCCGTTGTCCGGCGGCAAAATAGGTTTGCGCCAGGGCAAACTCCGCGCCGGCTTTGTCGACGGGATTCGATGCAACCAGCGCGTTGTATTCGCGGATTGCGCCGTCGAAGTCCTTTTGCGCATAGAGCATTTCGCCCAGGCGCCGATGCAGATCTTCGTCTTTGACGGGATAGATGTAGTTGATGCGCTCGAGCGTGGCGATTGCCTCTGCATTGTTTCCCGCATCCGACTCGAGCGCCGCCAGCCGCTTGAGCGCATCCGGCGACTGGCCGCCGGCATGCTCGTAACTAGCCAGAATCGCCGCCTCGGCTTTGGAATCGCCGCTCGCGCGATCGGCTTCGGCCATCAGCTCGTACACATTCGCGCCGTCCACATACTGCGGATAAAGCGCCAGCACGGCCGGCCCGTCTTGGAGCACGGTCTGGTAGTCTTTGCGCTTCTCGGCTGCGACCAGCTCTCGCAGCCTGGTGCGCCACTCGTCAAAGTGCGCAGCGTCCGCGCCGTATTGCGTGTCGATCCACGCCAGATATTGCCTGTCGAACTCCCCGGGTGTCACGCCCAGATTCTGTTGAATCGCCTGCGGCGTGGTGGCCAGCTTCGCGAACGAGTGCACCATGTCGAGCAGCTCGCTCTCGCCCCATTTCTCTGCAATGAAGTCGCAGATGCTGCCGGCCTGAAAATACGAGAC
>JASIJW010000355.1:0-2747 GCA_030050035.1 Acidobacteriaceae bacterium
TGCTCGTTGCCCAGCTTGCCGGCCTCGCCTGGATCGAGAGCCTCAAGCCTCGCGATCAGCGCGGAGTCGTCTCCGGCTGCCTCTGCGCCTTCAGCCTCAATCAATTTGAGAATCACGCGCAGCCCATCGAGCAGTTCCAGCAGCGCGCCGATCACTGTGGGCCTGGCCTCGACGCGGCCGTCACGCACCTGCCCGAGCAGGTTCTCGCCGGCATGGGCCAGCTTCTCCAGCCGCCGGAAGCCGAGAAATCCCGTTGTTCCCTTGATGGTATGCACGGCGCGGAAGATCTCTGCCACAAGCCCGGCATCGCCGGGACGCGCCTCGAGCTCGGTCAGGCACCGCTCCATGCGGTCCAGGCCCTCCTGGCTCTCGACGAGGAACTCCCTGGTCAGATCATCCATTACGCGCGCTCGTGCGGGCTGCCCGTATGCGGCGAGCACCCCGAAAAGGGGCTTATCGGAAAGATCGGGGCAGAACTTGAGGAGGGCCTAGTGTACATGACCGGTTGAGATGGATTAGCCTCTAATTCTTACGATGCGGCTCAAAGCTGGACAGGAATGCCAATGACGATAATCTCTCAACCTGCGCCCGATAAGCTGCCCGGCAACTTGCTCGACAATCTTCTCGATCAGGCGCGCGAAGCCGCCTCGCGCGCCTATGCGCCCTACTCTGAATTCCGCGTAGGCGCCGCACTCGCGCTCGCGAACGGCGAAATCGTCACTGGCGCGAACGTCGAAAACGTCAGCTACGGGCTCACAATCTGCGCCGAGCGCTCCGCGCTGGTAAGCGCCGTCTCCCGCTTCGGTCCGGCCATTCGCATCCGCGCCGTCGCCGTCACTAACCTGAACAACGCCGCCAGCCCTCCGTGCGGCGCCTGCCGCCAGATGCTCGCCGAGTTCGCCGAGCCCGAGGCGCCAGTCGTCTTTCCAACCGCCGACGGCTTCCGCACCCTGCCCTTCGCCGAGCTGTTGCCGCTGGCATTCGAGATGAAACTGAAGTAATGCAGCCAAGGTCATCATGAATCTACAGGAAACTCTGGAATCTTCGACGTCTCCCATCCAGGCGACACTTCACGCCCCCCTTCATGCCCCTCTTCATGTCGTCGACCTGATCCGCAAAAAGCGCGACGGCCTCGCCCTCACGGAACGCGAGATCAAGTTTCTCGCCGACGGCGCAGCCTCCGGCTCCATCCCTTCGGACCAGCTCGCAGCCTGGCTCATGGCCGCATGGATCCGCGGTCTCTCGCTCGATGAGACCCGCGCCCTCACGCTCGCCATGCGCGACTCCGGCGAAAAGTTTTCGTCGCGCGGTTTGGGCAAGACTGCAGTCGACAAGCACTCCTCAGGCGGCGTGGGCGACAAGACCAGCTTTCTCGTTGCGCCGCTCGCCGCAGCTTGCGGCGTGGTTGTGCCCATGATCTCGGGGCGTGCGCTGGGCCACACCGGCGGGACTCTGGATAAGTTAGAGTCGATTCCCGGCTATCGCACTGCCCTCTCGCTCCAAGAGTTCGAAACGGTGCTCGAACAATGCGGCGCTTCGATCGTTGGCCAGACGCCGAAGCTTGTTCCCGCCGACCGCGTGCTCTACGCACTGCGCGACCGCACCGGTACGGTCGAAAACCCAGGGCTGATCTGCGCCTCGATTCTGAGCAAAAAACTCGCGGCCGGACTCGACGCTCTCGTGCTCGACGTGAAGACCGGCTCAGGCGCATTCCTGTGCAGTCAGCGAGAGTGCGAATTCCTGGCCGCGCTGCTCGTCACCACGGCCGAAGCGGCGGGCACGCGCACCGTAGCTCTGCTCACCGACATGGACCAGCCGCTGGGCTACGCCGCCGGCAACTGGATCGAGCTCATCGAGAGCGTGGAAGTGATGCGCGGCGAGCGCAAACCTGAGAGCGAAGACCTGCGTGAGCTCTCGCTCATCCTCGCCGGTTGGATGATTCACCTTGGCGGCCAGGCCGAAACGCCCGAAAGCGGCTACGCTCGCGCAGAAATGGCGCTTATCGATGGCTCGGCTCTGCGCATCTTCTTCGAAATGATTGCGGCCCAGGGCGGCGACCTGAGCGTATTCGATGACATGCACGGCTTCCACAAGCCGGGCGCCACGTTAGTGGTCGCGGCATGGCAGAGCGGCTACGTCGCCGAAATGGATACGACCGCGCTCGGCTGGGCCGTGCAACGGCTGGGTGCGGGGCGCGAAAAAGCTGGGGAGCCCGTCGATCCACACGCTGGAATCCTCTTCCACGCCCGGCGTGGCGCACGCGTGGAGCGCGGCCAGCCAATTGCAACGCTCTACGCGACAACCGCCGCGCAGCTCGCCGAGCCGGAGGCATTACTTCGCCAGGCGATTCAGATTTCCGAAACTCCGCCCGCCCCAGGAGTGCTGGTGCGCCGCATCTTCACGCCTGCCGAAGCGGAGAAATATCTCGGAACAGACTCGCTGGTTCCAGCGCAATCCTGAACACGCCCGGATGCGGCAAGGCCCACGGCATGCCGTGGGCCTTCGAGCTCAGCGCGCGAAATGCCGCGCGGTTATCTGTGATGCTCGTCCCCCCGAGATTCTGACTTCTGCTCGTTCCGGGGCGCCTGGTGCTCTTGCTGCCGCGGCTGTTGGTGTGCCTGAGGCGCCGGGCGGTTCTCCTGGCGCGACTGCGTCTCATTCGGCCTGTACGCGTTGTTCGTGGGCCGCGCCTGATTGTTCATCCCGTTCGGCCGCCCCATGGGCGCAGCGTGGTTCTCCGCCGCAAG
>JASIJW010000356.1:0-3130 GCA_030050035.1 Acidobacteriaceae bacterium
GCTGCGATGGTTCAGTCAGACTTTACCGTCCAGAACCCGCCGACACCTCCGGAGTCATTCAAGGCGAACGTCCGCTATGCGTTTAATTTCCCTTTTGAAAACTCGGGAAATCAAACGGCGGAAGCAAATAAAAGGCTCGTGAAATTCTACGTTGACAAGCCAGATGATTTAGACGCGCAGAAGAAACTTGCCGCAAGCTTCGAAAAAGACTGGAGACATGTCGGGACTGTTAAAGCCGCTCCCATTCCTTCCGGGGTGCCAAATTTTTGGACCGATTCTTTTCAGTTAACGAACGACGATGTTTCTGAGTTAGACCGGGGAGACACCATTTATATTCTTCGTCGAATTCAGTATTCAGACTCGACCGGAACATGGTGGAGCGATAGTTGTGAACATTTTCAAGTGCATGGTGGAGAAATCTTCATCAACGTTAGGCATCCCTGCATGGTTTTTGAAAACGCCCGACATCGACCAGAGCCCGCGATGTTGCCCTCGCCCAACGCCGAACAGGAAAGACAATCGCAATTATCAACACCATCAGCGACAAAATAGGAAGTATGGTTCGGGCAGGTGGCCCACATCCGGGGACCTAATCTCAACCACTGAGAATGGGTGCCCTAGGTCCCGCTTCTGGGACCGGGGAGACCACCACACCACCAGCGCCAAACATAACGAATCCCGCCATACCGCCCCGCAACCGCGCTATACTTAGCCTCCTCGGATTTCCCGCTGCTTCTTGAATGGAGGACTGCTCTTATGGGCTCTCCGGAACTCCCATCGTCTGCCGCCTTGGACGTCACTGACAATCTCAATGCAATGAAGATCACCGCTGAAATCAGCAAGGCTGAGGCTGAAGCGGCAAAGGCCGATGTAGAGCGAAAAAGAAGCGAGGCCAAGCTGCGCGAATACCTGAAGCCGTTCTGGCGGACGCGATCCTTCGCAACCAGCACCCTCATCCCCGTAGCGACAGTACTGACGGCATTGGTTGCGTTTTACAGCACGGTCCTATCCAACAAACGCGACGAATTGAGAAATCAAATAGAGCAGGCCAACTCTCGCATAGCAGAAGCCAAACTGCAGGTGGCGGAAGCCGATCAGCGAGCGTCAGAAGCCAGGCTCATTGAGAGTGCCGCATTGGCAAGGGCGAGTCTGGCTGAAACAAGAGCCCAACAGGCTGAAGAGACGGGGCGGCAACTGCATGACGCGCGGGCTGAACTCCTCTCCCAGATTAAGCAATCAAAGGACGATCTGGTTACCCTGCAAAGCAACTACGCGAAACAAAAAAACGACCTGGAAGAGCAGGCGCTTTTGGCCCCGGCAGAGATGCACCTGAAGTCTTTGCGGGAGTACTTTGAAAACTACCCCAATTACTCAGAAGTCTCTGATACATCAGCGTCAAATTTCCTGGTCGCCCAGATCGCTGCAAGCAAGAACCAGGACAAACTCGTAAAGTATCTGCTGGACAATTCAAAGGACACAGATCCCAATATGGGTGCGGCAACGAAATATGCGTGGACCGTTGCAATCTACGAAATCCTGTATCGCGGAACTTCCAACCCCGAATGGTTGCAGCAAGCGCATTCGGTGATGTTGTCGAACGCCCGCGCCCAGGCATTCGCTCTATTTGGCGCGCCGGGCAATTCGTCCGGTCAAATCCAGGTAGATGAGCCTTCTGAGATCGATCTCAACCTGACCTTTCAACTGCTGCAGGAATTTTCCTTTGAAGACAGGGTTGAGTTCCTCCACTACGTCTGGGAAGCCGCCACTCGCCAGAGCGATCTCTCCTTCGATGGCAATCTCACCTTTCGGGGCCGCTTTCATGAGAACGCTTTCTACCGTATCGCGGCCATGTTTCCGAATGAAGGCCAGCGGTTTCCCCCGGTGTACCTGGCCGCGCTCAAGTACTTTCAGAATCGATGGCTGAATGCGACTACGCCGGACGATCTGAATTACTACGGTGGATCCGTGCAAGTCCTCTCGCCCCAGTGTTGGGCCTTGACTATCATCATGAATTACTCCAACGAGAAGTGGCAGCGGGCTATCGATCCATACGTCGTGCCCGATAACTGGGCTACCGGGGGAATGCCGCCAGAGATTGTCCAACTGCTGAAATCGCGCCACGACAAAAAGACGTTTGTTCCCGCGCTGATCCGATGGCTGGACACATCGAGATACACGGATCTGAAGGACAACCGGGAACTGGTAGGAGAAATCTGGGTCCCATTCAACCCTAAGTTTTTTATCTCGGCGGATGACAATTGGTGGTTGACGCGGCTCTTTGAGAGACAATGGATCGGCCACTGAAAAAAACAAACGGGAAAATAAGATGGGCGACCCATTTTCCGGGAACTCATCAAATGGGGCGCTCTCGCTGGGAGTGGAACATCACCCCAGGACCTAATTGTCCCGCTGCGTTGTCAATCCCTACTCCGGCAATTTTTCTAATTGCACCCCAGCAACCCCTCTTCCGCCAGCCTTTTACAAATCCACCCTCTCGTCACCAACCTTGCATAGAATTTCCCCTCTCCAGCGCACAATAAGCGCACAGTCGAAAAACCACCGGAGAGTCTCCATGAAAAAACGAAACATCACCGTCGCCGTCAGCGACTCGGCCTACCGCAGCGCCCGTCACTGGGCCGCGAAGCACGACACATCCATCTCCGCCATCGTCGAAGGCTGCATCGAGCGTCTTCCCGGCCTCAAAGTCGCCCAGGAAACCGTAGCCGAAATCAAAACGCGCAATCACCGCCGGCATCGTCCCCGCATCCCTCCCGGCCTGCTCGCCCTGTCCCGCGCCGCCCAGCAGGTTCTCAAAGAAAACCCTGAGCTCTTCGCGCAGTTCCAGGCCGACGCCGTCGCCCAACGCCGTTTTTGAAGATTCTCGCAAGAGTCGAGCGTTTTTTCGCCGCAAACTGAGCATATTCAATCACTTGCCAAAAACAATTTTCACAGTTACACAGAAATAGGCACGCAAACCAGGCGCAGAAGCAGCCGCAGGCACAAAAGGAGCCGCGCCGTAAACCATTGATTCCAAAACAGCTGTAAACAACTCCCTGCAAATCAAATAGATAGCGGACCGCTGTCCCGGCAAGCCCTTAAATATCAAATACATGCTCTCAGGCGAGGGGGG
>JASIJW010000357.1:0-4548 GCA_030050035.1 Acidobacteriaceae bacterium
CCGCTTTCCCCAGTTTGCTGAAAGAGCAATCAGCAAAACTCTGCGCCTGCCCATTCGGATTGATATTCGGAGCTGGCGCCCGGGCCGCGATGGCATCCACGATCCATTCTGCGAGGAGGCAGATTATGTCGACTCCCGCCCAGCCGCCAGGCACTCAACAGCAGCAAACTGCCGAAAAGGAGCTGTTGCATGCAATATGGCAGGCTTTCGATGAGCATGTTGTGCAGCCCTTCATGTTGGAAGCCCCGAAGTGGCTGCGTTATCTCTATTTCCTGCGCTTCAGCATCTTGCTGTGGTTCTTCCCGCTGCTTTTGTGTTGGGCCGACTTGCCAGGCAATCTGCGCTCGATTGTCAGCGGCATCGTTACGCCGGTGACTGAAGGGCAGTACCTTTGCGTCTCATTCTTCCTGGTCGCATCGAGCTTTGTTGCGCTGATGCAGGCACGCATTGTGGCCATCAACGGCGAGGAACGGTTCAACGAGAGCCCGCCCAGCGGATTGCGCTGGTTGCTGGTGAACGGCAAGGCGCGCTACGAGTGGGTAGCTCCGGTTGCGTCGCAGCTCAACACTCTGATCCTCTTTTTGTACTTCTTCCACAATGGCTGGAATGAAGGCGTCGATCTTCGCCGGATGATCCTGGGCTTTGCCAGCGGAGTTGGCCTGGCCTTCTGCTTCTGGTACGCGGTCACGGCGCTCTATTACCTCACATGGCGCCGGTCGATCAGCGCGGCAACCACGATGTGTCTGGGAAGCATCGCGGTAGCGCGGACCTTGCTGTTCCCGCGGAGCTGGCTCTTCCTGAGCTCGGGCGATGGGAAGCAAAAGTTCGGAGACGTGATTGAGGATGCAGAGATACTGATCTCCACCCGGTGGATCGGGAAGGTGTTTCCCCGCCTGGGTTATAAGTGGCCGGAGGGTTCGCTGTTTGAAGGGCAGTATTTCGCGGTACTGGCGGCGTGCAATGTCTTCGGGCTATACGCGGTTCTGTGGCCTCTAGTCGCGCCGGTGCCAGTTAAACTCTGGTCCGTAATAGCCTGGCTGGCTGCGGTGCTCGCGGGCGCAGTGATTGTCGCTGTGCTGGCGATTGCCAGGCTGGAGCCGAAGGACGGCGAAGAGCCCGGACATTTCGATGCCCGCAAGAGAGACCTGAACATCTGGAAGGTTGGACTTGGCGTGCTGATCCTCGGCTTTACCGCTGCAATTCCGTACCTGTATTACAGCAGCGACGCTGAGCGGTTTCCGATCCTTGCGCTGACGCTCATCCTCGCCACCTCGTTCGCATGGGGATTCGGCGGCTTCGCCTTCTATGCTGACCGCTTCCGCATTCCTGTGCTCACGCTTTTTCTGCTGATACTGTTTGTGCCGCGGCACTTTAATTGGACGGGTGCGCAGGAAGAGCATTATTTCTCGATCGTGCTGACACGCAACAAGCCTCAGGTTTCCACACCCGGCGAAATCCTCGACGCGCGCATCGCGCTCGATAATGCGCAGGCCTTGAACGCAGCCGGGCAAAATGCAGCCGTTCGAGATGCAGCCGTTCGAGATGCAGCCGACCCGCCCGGACAGAGCGTCGCCCGGCCGGTGCACACGTTCATCATCGTCACCTCCACCGGCGGCGGAATTCATGCCGCGGCCTGGACGGCGGCAGTGCTCCGGGACCTCGAGAAAGACTTCGGGAAAGACCCCAACAATTCTTTCCACAACCATGTTCTGCTCATGAGCACGGTATCGGGCGGAAGCGCCGGCTTGTACACCTACTTGCGCGAGCTGAACGCTGCGGCCCATGGCCAACAGCCCGAGTGGGACCGCATGGTCGACGAGGCCAAGTGCTCGAGCCTGGAGGCTGTCGGTTGGGGAATCGTCTACCACGACGTGCCGAAGGCTGTGATTCCGCTGATCCCTTATTTCTGGACGCCTTCTTCCGGAATTGATGACCTGGGCGAAGGCCCCCTGGGCAAAGACCGCACGTGGGCGCTGCGGCGCGGCTTCGAGCGCAACCTGAATGACTCATTCTGCCAACCGCGGGGAAGCCGCATGCACATTCCGCATGCACAGTTGAATACTGACGAGGCGCAGAATCCTGACCGCAGCCAGCAGCTCACGCTCGCAGCCTTCAATCCGGTTCAGGGCGATCACCCATTTCCGGCCTTCACGATGAATACCACCACGGTTGAAGGCGGCAGGCGCTTTCTGCTGGCCAATTACCGGGTCGAGAAGCACGACAACAACGCACTTGTGCCGCAGCCGGCTGAGTCGTTCCTTGATGTGTTCGGCAGCAGCGAGCTCAAGCCCTCGGGCAAGCCAGGCTACGCCGATCTGCCGCTGGCTACGGCCGCGCAGCTATCGGCTGCGTTCCCCTATGTTTCCTCGGCAGCCGCGTTTCCTCGCCCTCCGGAAGAAAGAAGCGCTCACTTCGTCGATGGCGGCTATTACGATAACGACGGGACTGTCTCGGCCATCGAGTTTTTGCGAGCCGCGCTTGACGGCTCAAAGGCGATGAAGGGCGGGCCGAAGTCTCCGGCGCCCATGCTTCGCATTCTGCTCGTTGAAATCCGCAACAGTCTTGATCCAAGCAATCCAAACCATATTCCGGGAGCGTCACTCCCTCCTTCGGCACTGCGCGACGATCCGAATTCGAATTGCAGAACCTGGAATCTGGCGGACCAATTGAACGCGCCGCTCAAAGCCTTCTACGCAGGCGGCCATGAAAGCGTAACCGACCGGAACCGCGCCGCGCTGGAGCTGCTGGAACGCGCCTACAAGGACCGTCTGATCGTTCAGCACTTCGTGATTGACGACCGGACAAACGGCCTGGACACCGTCTCCTGCCAGCCGGTGAAAAAAACGTCTACCCAAGCGGAGAAAAATCCGCCCACCGACCCTCTCAACTGGTCACTCACGCCAAACCAGCAGCGCGAAATCAACAGCTCAGTTAAGTGGTACGAGGGCAAGTTTGAGCAGATCCAGTCATGCTTTGAGCAGGGCCAGCAATGCCCTCCGCCCAATCAGGAGGAGCCGAATCAGGAGGCTTCGCTGCCTTAAGCGCGGCCAGGCAATAAGCTAAGGCGCTTCGCCACACGCTCCAGCTTGTCGAGTGCCTCGTCAAGCTGCTTGCGCGTATGCTCGCTTGTCAGAATCATGCGGATGCGCGCTTTGCCTTCAGGTACCGTTGGAAAAGCGATGCCGGTGGCCATGACGCCTTCATCGAAGAGCGCGCGCGAAAGCTCCATCGCTTTTGCGCCGTCGCCCACAATGAGCGGCGTGATGGGCGTCTCAGTCGCCGGCGTGTTTACGCCGCCGATGTTGAAGCCAAGGCGCCGGAGCTCGCTTTGGAAATAGCGCGTGTTCGACCACAGGCGGTCGATGCGCTCCGGTTCTTTCTCCAGAATGTTGAACGCCTCAATGCACGAGGCCGCGACCGAAGGCGGGTGTGAAGTCGAAAACAGGAACGGGCGGGCGCGGTGATAGAGATAATCAATTAAATCTTTGGAGCCGCAGACGTAGCCGCCCAGTGCGCCAATGGCCTTTGAAAGCGTTCCTACCTGCACGTCGACCTTGCCGTGCATCTTGAAGTGGTCAATGGAGCCGCGGCCGTTGCGGCCCAGCACGCCCGAGGCGTGAGCGTCGTCGACCATCATGATGGCGCCGTATTTTTCGGCCAGATGTGCCAGTTTGTCCACCGGGCCGATGTCGCCGTCCATCGAGAAAACGCCGTCGGTAATAACCAGCTTGTGGCCGGGAGCGTCGGCCAGCTCCTGGAGCAACTGCTCGCAGTGGGCAACGTCCTTGTGGCGGAAAACCTTGATCGTCGCACGCGACAGGCGCGCGCCGTCAATGATGCTGGCGTGGTTGAGCTCGTCGGAAAGAATATAGTCTTCCTTGCCGAGGATGGCGCTGACCGTGCCGGCATTGGCCGCAAAACCGCTCTGGAAGACTACGCAAGCCTCGACATTCTTGAAGCGGGCGATTTTCTCCTCAAGCTCCATGTGCAGGCGCATGGTGCCGGCGATGGTGCGCACGGCGCCCGAGCCCACGCCGAAGGCCTCGGTTGCGGCGACGGCTGCAGCAATCAGGCGCGGATCATTGGCCAAGCCGAGATAATTGTTGCTGGCCAGGTTGATGACCTGCTTGCCGTCGTAATGGCAGACCGGGGCTTGCTGGTCGTCAAGCACTCTGAGCTTGAAGTGCGTTCCGTTGGCGCGGAGGTCGTTGAGTATGGCGGTAAGGTGGGCGAGCTGCGGACGGATGGCGGCCTGGGTCATCGCAAATCCCCTCAACCAAGAAGGATAGCGCGGAAACCGGTGGCGGGCGGATGCTCACCGGTTTCACAATGCACGCTACTTGAGCGCCCCGCCGATTGGGCAGCTGGTACTTATCTCCACCAAGGCCAGAAGTCTTCAAACCGCAGTCTCGCCCGAACCGGACCAGAGTCCGGCATGACTCACGCAAGCGCGAGAGAAGCTTAAGGAGCCTATAATGAGTCATGGCGACTGTCCGGCAGACGATACCGGCGGAAGGGTCGCAGACCGAGCCTTCTGCCGCGGTGAAG
>JASIJW010000004.1:0-4078 GCA_030050035.1 Acidobacteriaceae bacterium
GACCCATGGAACAGCGTCGCCCCATACTCGCCGTGCTTGATCACCAGGAACCGCGGCCCCAGCGCCATCACCTCGCGCGCCGCCTGCACCAGGTTGCTGCTGCCGCCAATCATCTTCGCCTCAGTGTCATTGATCAGCAGAATATCCAAGCCCTTGAGCACCTGCTCCAGCGCCTTGCGATGATCCTTGATCCAGTAGTTCATCGTGTCGCCGGCCGTCAGCTTTACGTCCGGCATGGCGTCGCGCACGCGCTTCTGCAGCACCGGATCGATATTCGCCAGGAAAAGAAAATCCGAATCGCGATACGCCTCGGGAATCTTCGGCTCGAATGACGCAAACACGTTCAGCTCCGTGTTGTGCGTCTTCGCCTCATTGATGTTTTCAAGATACGAGCCCTCCCAGAAGAAGCTCTTACCCGGCGCATGTTCAATGCCGCGCGTATCGATCTTGTGCTTCTTGAACACTGCCTCCTGCTCCGGCCCAAAATCCTCGCCGACGACGGCAATCACCCGAACATCGCAAAAAAAGCTGGCAGCCAGCGCAAAATACGTTGCCGCTCCGCCCAGGCAGCGTTCCCGCCGCCCCGCCGGCGTCTCAATCGAATCGTAGGCAACGCTGCCCACAACAGTAATCGCCATGTTTCTTCCTTTTTAACTGTGTTGGTGCAGAAATCAGCAAGTTCGCATCAATAATGCGCTGCCATGCACAAAATCCGCTCTGTCACCCTGAGTGAGTTCGCGTGAGCGAACAAGCGAAGATCTGCGGCCGCCTTTTCTTCGTTAAACCACGGCCGCCGGCTCGCTACCCTACCATCCAAGGTATTTCCGAAACAGCAGCTCCACCCGCTCCCGCGCCTCTTGCGAAATCGCATCTGCCTGCGTCAGCACCGCATATTGCGCTGCCGTCGCGCACGCGCACTTCCGCTCGCGCGGCATCGCCGCAACCGCAGCCTTCACCACCTTGCAGGCGTTATCGGCGTTCTTGTGCAGCACAGCCACAATCTCCTCAACCGTCACCGCATCGTGCCCATCGCGCCAGCAGTCGTAATCGGTCACCATGGCCACCGTCGCGTAGCAGATCTCCGCCTCGCGCGCGAGCTTGGCCTCCTGCAGGTTGGTCATCCCGATCACGTCCGCGCCCCAGCTCCGGTAAAGATTCGACTCCGCCTTGGTCGAAAACTGCGGGCCTTCCATGCATACGTACGTGCCGCCCAACTTGCCCACCACGCCGGCCGCTTTGCACGCATCGGCAGCGGCCTTCGCCACCGTCGCGCACACCGGATCGCCAAACGCCACGTGGCCCACAATCCCATCGCCAAAGAACGTCGACTCGCGGTGAAACGTTCGGTCGATGAACTGATCCGGCATCAGAAAATCCGTAGGCTTGTGCTCTTCCTTGAGCGACCCCACAGCCGAAACCGAAACAATCCGCTCCACGCCCAGCTTTTTGAACGCATAGATATTCGCCCGGAAATTCAGCTCGGAAGGCATAATCCGATGCCCGCGTCCGTGCCGCGCCAGGAACGCAACCTCGCGCCCCTCAAGCTCGCCCAGCACAAATGCATCCGAAGGCTCGCCAAACGGCGTCTCCACGCGCTCCTCATGAATGTTGGTGAACCCGGGCATCGAATACAGCCCGCTGCCCCCGATGATGCCAATCTCTGCCTGCCCCACGATTTCCTTTCCGCGTAAGCTGCTTCTTTTTAGCGATGTCATCCTGAGCGAAGTTTGGCCCGCGTTTTTGCCAAACTGAGTCGAAAGAACTGCTTTTTGCTCGCAGCAATACGAGCCTGAACTTAAAGAGAATCGAGTACTGGTCTCTGTCCCCTGTTCCCTGATCCCTGTTCCCTATCGTTGATCAATCATCCGAATCGCTTCCAGAATCACATCCCCATCCACCGTCAAACTGTGCGCGCTGATCTTGTCCATCGTGTCCTGCGCCGTGTGGTGGTAGCTGTTATTCGGCCCGTAATCCATATCGATGATGTCAATCGACGGCACGCCCCGCGCCAAAAACGGAAGGTGATCGTCCTCGATCGCGCCGTCTGTCTTGAAGAAGTACCGGTCGTTGCCCGTTTTCTTCGCGGCTTCGGCGACGACATTCACCAGCCAATCCGTCGACTGGCTCTCGCGCAGAATATCCAGGTCCTTATCGCCGATCATGTCGGTCAGCATGAATGCCTTGATCCGCCCCAGCGTTCCATTGCCGCCCCACTCCGCCGCCAGGTGCTTGCTGCCATACGTCGAGTCCGACTCCGTCCAGCTCTGGATCGCCTCTTCGCCGTCGAAGAACACCAGCCACACCGAATAGCCATCCAGCTTGTGGTCTTTGTTCGCTGCCATCTGCGCGCGCAGCCGATCGCCAATCGCCATCAGCAGTCCGGTCGTCGAGCCACCGTCGTTCGCGCCCACAAAATTGATGTTACGCAGCGGGTAGTTCGTCTCGTAGTGCGTGGCCAGCACAATCACGCCGTTCTTCCGCCCCGGGTAGCGCACGATAAAGTTGTTCATCGGCACCGCCCCAATCGGCGTATCGGCTACGAACTTGTCTTGATCAATTTGATCGTGCGCGCGCTCAAAATGGTTGAGGATAAACTGCTCGGCCTTCGCGTGTCCTGGGCTCGTCGGCCATCGCGGCCCAATGGCGACAAATTCCCGCGCGTACTCGTAAGCCTTGGCGCCGTCGAAAGCCTGCCCTGAGCCTGCCGAAGGGTGCTGCTGTGCCGTAACTGTAAGCGGCACGAAAATCAGTCCAGCCGCCACAGCGATCTTCATCCAGCTACAAACGCTCCGTGCCCCATTCTTTTGGCGCTCTTTGCCAAAAGAGTGGGAGACCACAACAGCCCAGCCGGAAACGCTCACGAAACGACCTCCTTGGCCTTCCTCCGCGATGGATGCACCCACCATGCCACGGCAATGCCGATCCCATAAAGCGCAAGCATGGGGATCGCGTAAATGCACATGGTCCATGGATCGGGGCTGGGCGTGATGATGGCAGCCACAAGGAACACCGCCAGGATTGCATAGCGAATGTTCTTCCACAGGAACCGCGGGCTCACGATCCCAAACATCGCCAGAAAGAAAATCAGGATCGGCAACTCAAAGCTGATGCCCAGGCCCAGGATCACAGACAGGAAAAATCCGGTGTAATCCTCAATCGTCACCATGGGCGTAAAGTTGTGCCCAAAATCCACGATCAGAATCTTGATAGCCGCCGGCATCACAAAAAAGTACCCGAAGCTTGCCCCAGTCAGGAACAGACCTACCGTCGCCGCCATGAACGGCACCACGAACCGCTTTTCCTTCTGGTAAAGCCCTGGCGCAATGAACAGCCACACCTGGTACAGGATGAACGGCGAGGCCAGAATCGCTCCGGCCAGCAGCGCCGACTGCAAATCCAAGTTCAGCGCGTCCATCGGATGCGTAAACACCAGCGATTTGCCGATGTGGCTCAGCGGCGCCTGGAAAAAATCCACGATGCGGTCGTGGAAGAACCAGCACACCAAAAAGCCCACGGCCAGATAAGCTGCCGAGTGAACGATGCGCTTGCGCAGCTCTTCCAGGTGCTCCATCAGGGTCATCCCTGGGAGCTCCGCGCGTTCCGTTACCGCCGCACGCGCCTTGCCGATTGCGTCTACGGGATCAACCATGATGTGAAGCTGACTCCGTCGCCACGTGCGTTTCCTCGGCGGCAACGTCTTTCTTTAGAGGTATATCGTCGGCGCCTGGGCCTGAACCGTCCGCCGCGTCGTTTTCTATCGCCGCCCGCCACGGCCGCGCCGCCTGCACCGGTTCGCCTGTCGAAGGCGGCTGCACGCGCAGCCCGCTCTCCGTCGCAGGCTCGGCGTAAGTGCCGTCGTAAATATTGCTTGTCTCTATCGGCGCAGCGGTTGCGGTGGGCGCACCAGGTCCGGGGTCCCCACGAAGTTGCATTTCTTCGTGGGGTGGAGATCCCGCTTCTGGGGCCTGGGAGAGCTCTGCCGCCGTCTGCGCAGTCTGGGCTGCGTTCTGCGCCTGCGCCGCAGCATTCACCGCCTGTGCAGCCGCGCTCTGCGCCTGTGCCGCGGCCTGCTGCGCGT
>JASIJW010000358.1:0-3148 GCA_030050035.1 Acidobacteriaceae bacterium
CGAAGACGCGCTCACCGCCGGCCTGCGCGCCCGCATTGAGAGCCATCTGCGCATCCATTGCACGGGCTTCGTCGCCGATGCTGCACCTTTCTACCGCGCCATGGACCTCATGGTTCTGCCCACCTGGCGCGAGGGATTCCCCAACGCCGTGCTTGAGGCGCAGGCCACGGGTATTCCTGTGGTGACCACCTTGTCCACCGGCTCGCGCGACTCCGTTGTTCCGGAGGTGACAGGATTGCTGATCCCTCCCGGCTGCCCGGAAGCCATCACCGAAGCTGTCCTCAAGTTGCTGCGCTCGCCCGAGCGCCGTCGCCAGATGGGCCTGGCCGCGCGCGAATGGGTGCGTGAGCACTATAGCGAGCGGCACGTGCTCGGCCTCACCGTCGCGTTTTACCGGGAACTGGTAAATCTCGGCGAAGATGCGGGTGAGGCCGCCGGCGTTCTTGATGAGGCGATGGCGGCTTCGAGCGGGTGCGGCGGCTCAGAAACAGGCCTGCTCAGGAGTTGAGATTGTGTCCGGCAACTGTTGCTGAACCGGTATCTGCCCTGACCCTGTTGAGTGAGATCATTATCGCCAATGCGCTCATCGAAGCCGATGACGGCAGACGCCACGCGCTCGGGACTTATTCACTGTGATCTCTGCTACTGTATCTTCGCAGGGCTGGAGAAGTGACCTTCGCCGGAAAGGAGAAAATTTCCGATGCCATTACCAAAGGATGAACGCGTCGTCCAACTCGCTCGCGACCTCCTGCAACAGTTCGATCAAATCTTCGGTGAGCATCCCGGATTTCGTCCGGCCCACGCCAAGGGCCTGATGCTCACCGGCGTCTTTCAGCCGGCGCCCCAGGCGCAGTCCCTCACCCGGGCGCCACATGTGCAGCGCGCGTCAACGCCGGTCACGGCGCGATTCTCTGACTCCACCGGATTTCCGCAAATCCCTGACAATTCGCCCGATGCCAATCCACGCGGCTTTGCCATTCGCTTCAATCTCGCCGAGCATGTGCACACCGACATTGTGAGCCACTCTACCAACGGATTTCCTGTCCGCGACGGTTACAGATTTCTGGAGTTCCTCCGCGCCCTCGCTGCGAGCGGACCCGACGTTCCCTCGCCCAAGCCCATAGAGCAGTTTCTCGGCTCCCATCCCGCAGCGCTGGCTTTCGTCCAGACCCCCAAGCCGTTTCCCACCAGCCTTGCGCGAGAGACGTACTTCGCCGTCACCGCATTCGCATTCACCAACGCTGCCGGGCAAACCAGGTTTGGACGCTACCGCATCCTGCCTGAGCTGGGCAACGATTTCTTCACCGCCGAGCAGGCCGCGAAGCTGCCGGAGAATTACCACTACGACGAGATCCGCGAACGCGTCGCGAAGCAGCCGATCCGCTTCCGGATCGTTGTGCAGCTGGCCGATGCCGCCGACACCGTCGACGACGCTACCGTGCACTGGCCGGAAAGCCGCGAGCAGGTGGACTTGGGAACGGTGGAGCTGACTCAGGTGATGCCGGATTCCCTGGCCCAGCAGCAGCACATCATCTTCGATCCCATCCCCCGCGTGGACGGCATCGAGCCCTCCGCCGATCCGTTGCTGGAGCTGCGCGCCGCCATCTACCTGCTCAGCGGAAGACGCCGCCGGGCGGCAGCTGCAAACAGCAGCGCCGGCTATGCGGCTTAGGCCCGGACCTCAATCCGCTGCGCTGGCGCGAGCCGCCACTTTGCGCGACCGCACCGGCGCGGGCGGCTTGCGTTCCTGCGGAATCGCGTCAAGATCGGCCTTGCCCTCGGCAAGCTGCATCAGGAATTCCTGGCTGGAGAATGCAGCCGCATCCTTCATCGCCTTGCCGGCGCGCACATAGCTGCCGTCGGGCTGCTGCAGCCGTGCCTTCACGGTATCGGCAAGGTACGCGGGAAGAATCTCGTCGCGGATGCGCGCCACCGCCGCCGCATCGCGCACCGGGAAGACCACCTCGCAGCGCTCAAATAGGTTGCGCGGCATCCAGTCGGCTGAGCCGAGATAGAACTCGTCGTTGCCGTCGTTCGAAAAATAAAAAATGCGCGAGTGCTCGAGGAACCGCCCGACGATCGACCGCACCCGGATGCGCTCCGACAATCCCTTCACTCCGGGCCGCAGTATGCTCAGGCCGCGAACAATCAGGTCGATCTCCACGCCCGCCTGCGAAGCCTGATAGAGCGCCTCTACGACCGAAGGTTCGAGCAGCGCATTCATCTTGGCAACGATGCGCGCCGGCCTTCCTGCCTGGGCGTGCTCGGATTCACGGCGAATGAGACGCAGGAAACTCTCAGCCATGGTCAGCGGCGCCACCAGCAGCGGGCTGTAGTCGTCCAGCTCCGCGTGTGCCGTCAGGTAATTGAAGACCATATGCACGCGCTCGGTGATCTGCGGATCGCTGGTGAGCAGGCTCAGGTCGGTGTAAAAGCGCGCCGTCACGGGGTTGTAGTTGCCCGTGCCCAGGTGGCAATAGCGCCGCGTCACGCCGTCTTCATCCCGCCGCACCAGCATCGCCAGCTTGCAGTGCGTCTTCAATCCAACCACGCCATGGAAGACCTGCACGCCCGCGTCCTCCATGCTCCGCGCCCAGCGGATATTCGAAGCCTCGTCGAAGCGCGCCATCAGTTCCACTACCACCGTGGCTTCCTTGGTCGCGCCGGCTTCGGTCAGCGCGCGGAACATCGGCGAGTCATGGCTGGTGCGGTAAAGCGTCTGCTTCAGCGTCACCACGGCAGGGTCCTGCGCGCCCTGCTGCACAAAATCCACCACCGCATCGTAGGAATCGTACGGATGGTGCAGCAAAATGTCGCGATGCCGCAGCTCGTCGAAGATGCCCGTCGATTTGCGGCTCAGCACGAGCGGCTTGGGCGTGAAGGGCTGGAACTTCAGATCGGGCCGCGGCACATCCTCGTAAAAAAACATGAGGCGCGACAAGTTCACCGGTCCCTCGCTGCGGCACACCTGGCTCTCTTCGAGCTCGAAATTCACGCGCAGCCGCTCCAGAATCTCCGGATCGGCGCCGGCCTCGATCTCCAACCGCACCGCATCGCCCTTGCGCCGGTTGTGCAGCTCCACGCGGATGGTTTCGAGCAGCGAGCGCGCTTCTTCTTCTTCGAAATAAAGATTCGAGTTGCGCGTCAC
>JASIJW010000359.1:0-6002 GCA_030050035.1 Acidobacteriaceae bacterium
CGAAGTTGCCATCTGCATCCACGAGCATTTCAGGTTTCTTCTGCCAGATGCAGACCATCTGCGCAGCCTTCTCGTCGAGCGTCATGCGCGAGAGCAAATCCCAGGTCCGCCGCGCCGAGGGAAGATCTGGTTTTTTGTAGTCGGGAACCTTTGCGCGCCGCGCGCTTGCGTTTTTGGATTGCTTCTTCATCCGCCTTCTTTCCTTTTGCGATTGGCTTGTCAGTGATCCAGTTCTCACAAGCTCCCTTTCCCTCGCGAGCAGGAAAGCCGGTGCGCCGAAATGCCTCTGCCGTGTTGCAGAGCAAGTGTAGTGAGACAATCAGAAAAAAATCAATAACAAAAGCGATTTTCTTGAGGGAAAACGACAAGCCAAAGAGCATTGCAGGCAGGTGATGGCATTAGGCGCGGCCTCTTTGTGCGGGCGACAAATATTCGCCGTCTATTCGCTATTGGCGATGGTTGGTAAACATTCCGGTGTAATCTTGTGCTGCCGGGAAGCGGAACAACCGCTGGACGGCCAACGTAAACCGAGTGGACCGACTATGCCTGAAGCATCTGTAAAACCGGACCTCGGAGCGCTGCGCATCGACGCGCACAAGCGCGGATCCCGAAAACCTGGAAAACGCATCGCACTTTTTCTTCTTGTCCTGGTTGCCGCGCTTGTAGCCTCAGGCGGAGTTTACGCGTACATGCATCAGGCGCCGTCGGTGCAAGTCGCTACGGTAGACTCCCCGGCCAACGGGCCACAGGCACTGCTCAACGCGAGCGGGTATGTCACCCCGCAACGGCGCGCAACGGTAGCGGCAAAAATCACCGGGCGCGTTACGGGCGTCTTCTTCACTGAGGGAATGCACGTGAACAAGGGCTTTGTGCTGGCCACCCTGGACGACTCCGATGCGCAGCGATCGCTCGCATCTGCGAAAGCAGATCGGAACGCCTCGCAGGCAAACATTCTCGACCTGCAAGTGCAGTTGAAGAACGCGCAGATCGAGTTGCATCGCGTGCAGGAACTGAGAGCGGCAGGCGTTCAAAGCCAGGAAGCTCTCGACGATGAAACGATGGCAGCAGACAGCTTGCGGGCAAAGATCGACTATGCGCAAGCGGAGGTTCTCGCTGCCGTGGCACGCATCGAGGAAGCGCAGCAGGCGGTGGATAACTGCATCATCAGCGCTCCGTTTGACGGAATCATCGTTTCAAAGGACGCGCAGGTGGGAGAAATGGTGTCGCCGATTTCGGCCGGGGGCGGATTCACGCGCACCGGCATCGCAACGATTGTCGACATGGCCTCGAATGAGATCGAAGTAGACGTAAACGAGAATTACATTGCGCGCGTGAGGCCCGGCCAGGAAGTGACCGCCATTCTGGATGCATACCCGGACTGGAAGATTCCGTGCCACGTGCGCACCATCATCCCCACCGCCGACCGTCAAAAGGCAACCGTCGAGGTACGCGTTGCCTTTAACAAGCTGGATCCGCGAATCTTGCCTGACATGGGCGTAAAGGTGACCTTCCTCGGAGAACAAGAGAAGCAGGCAAAAGGAGCGCCGGTGGGCGTAATGGTGCCGCAGAACTCGGTTCACAGCGATAATGGGCAGACGATCGTTTTCCTGGTGAAAGACGATCATGTTGAGCGCTGCGCCGTGAAGGTCGGCACGACCAATGGCGCGCAAACCCAAATTCTCGCGGGGCTAACGCCCGGAGACACCGTCGTAGTTGGCGGGCCCGGCGATTTGAGAGATGGCGAAACGGTAGCGATCAGGCACTAGAGCGTCGTTCTCCGATTCAGCCATCCATTCGGTCTATCCCTCTCTGTGTTGCTTATCGTTCCCTCTCGGTGTTGCTGCGCAGGACCACGGAATGCTCTTCCGGCGCGGGTCCGGCGCTATTCGGCGAAGAATCGGAAATAGCGGAAATCGAAATAGCGGACATCGAAATAGCAGACATCAAGGAGCGTTGATTATGGTTCAAGTGGACGGCATTGGAGCAGCCGGCAGCCTGATTCAGGCGCGCGGCCTGGACAAGACCTACCGCCGCGGCAACGAGGACATCGATGTCCTGCAGGGCTTGAATCTCGACGTTGGCAAGGGTGATTTCGTGGCCTTCATGGGGCCGAGCGGCTCGGGCAAAACCACTTTGCTCAATCTGCTGGGCGGCCTGGACGTTCCCACGCGCGGCACCATCAGCGTTGCAGGCGATGAAATCACGCATATGTCCCGCGGCAAGTTGACCGACTGGCGCGCGCGCCACGTCGGCTTCATTTTCCAGATGTACAACCTCATTCCTGTGCTCACCGCATTTCAGAACGTCGAACTGCCCTTGCTGCTGACAAAGCTTTCGAAAGCCGAGCGGCGCAGGCACGTGGAGACCGCTCTTTTCATCGTGGGCCTGGGCGAGCGCATGCACCACTATCCGCGCCAGCTTTCCGGCGGGCAGGAACAGCGCGTTGCCATTGCCCGCGCCATTGTCGCCGACCCCACTTTTCTGCTGTGCGACGAGCCCACCGGCGACCTGGACCGCAAGAGCGCGGACGAAGTAATGGACTTGATCAAGCGGCTGGTCGCGGAGTACGGGAAAACGGTCCTGATGGTGACGCACGATCCGCTGGTTGCGCGCCAGGCCAATACGACTCTGCATCTCGACAAGGGCGTGCTGGTCGAAGCAGGAGCGCGGCAAGGCGCAGTTGAAGCAGTAGTACGGCAGGGCGCTATTGCGGGAGGCGTCTGATGAAATTCAGCGGATTGATTCTGGCCAATCTGCTTCGCAAAAAGGCCCGGCTGGTTCTGACCGTCGGCTCATTTGCTGTGGCTCTGTTTCTGTTTGCGCTGCTGGGAGTGGTGAGCGACGCGTTCAACCGCGGAGCAGACATCGTGAGCGCGAATCGTCTTGTCACCATCAATCGCACCTCTATCATCAACACGATTCCGCTATCGTACCGGAATGAAATTCTGCGCATTCCGGGCGTCAGTTACGTCACGCACGACACCTGGTTCGGAGGCGTGTATCAGGATCCGAAGAACTTTTTCCCGCAGTTCGTGATCGACCCGGAAAACCAGCGGCAGGTTTTCCCGGAACTCATCGTTCCGGACGACCAGTGGAACACATTCCTGAAAGATCGCCAGGGCGCGATTGTCGGCGCGTCCACCATGGAACGCTTCGGCTGGAAGGTCGGCGATCGCATTCCCATCACTACGACCCTGTACGGGCTGCAGGACAAAGCCCTCGAATTCAATATCGACGGCGTTTATCACGGCGCAAAGCCGGAGGATGACACCACCCAGTTTTGGCTGCAGTGGGAATACTTCAAAGAGAGCGTCCCCGCCAGCCTGCAGGGCCAGGTTGGCTGGTACACGATTCGCATCGCCAACCCGGACGATGCCCCGCGCATCGCCAAGTCCATCGACAACATGTACCTGAATTCGCCCTACGAAACCAGGACCGAGACGGAATCTGCATTCGCGGAGGGCTGGGTGAAGCAGTTCGGGAATATCAAGTTTCTGATCCTGTCGATCGGGACCGTGGTTTTCTTCACGCTGTTGCTGGTCACCGGAAACACGATGGCAATCTCGGTGCGCGAGCGAACGAATGAACTTGGCGTGCTCAAGGCGATCGGTTTCTCGGATCGCACCGTTCTTGTATTCATCCTGGGCGAGTCGATGGCGATCGCGCTTGCCGGTTGTGTGGGCTTGCTGCTTGCGCTGGTTGCTATTCCAGAGCTTAGCCGCGTGATGGCCGGCCTGTTGCCGCCGCTTCTGGTTACGGCGAAAACTCTGGCGTACGGCGTGGCTGCCGCTCTCGTGGTCGGTTTTGCCAGCGGAATTCTTCCCGCATATGGAGCGATGCGCATGCGCGTGGTGAATGCGCTTCGGAGGGTTTAAGCATGATGCCAAAGCTCATTTTTGGTGTAGTGATCACTCTCGCGGCCATCGCTGCCCTGCTTCTGGTGTTGGTCATCGTCGGCGGTATTGTTGCCGGATTGCTGGCGCCGCTGATCGGATCGGTGCCGATTTCCTATAACCTCCGCAGTATTCGCGCTCGCTGGACATCGACAATCGTGGCCATTCTGGGCATTGCCGGCACGGTCGGCGTGTTCGTGGCCATGCTTTCGCTGGCTCGCGGCTTCCGCGCCACGCTTGTGGCCTCAGGTTCGCCCGACGATGCGCTGGTGATGCGTGCCGGCTCAACCTCGGAGATGATGGGCGGCATCACTCTCGATTCTGTGAAGCTGGTGCAGGACAAGCCGGGCGTGGCGCGCGACTCGTCAGGGCAGCCGCTGGTTACGCAGGAAGTCGTCGGCGTGGTACCGATACCTTTGATCAGCACAGGCACGGATGCAAACGTGGAGGTTCGCGGCGTTTCGCCCAATGTGCTGCAAATCCGCAAATTCGTAAGGGTCGTTCAAGGACGGATGTTCCATTCGGGCCTGGACGAACTCGTCGTAGGCAAAAACGCCTCGAAGACCTATGAGGGACTCACCGTCGGCAATACGGTGAACTTTGGCGGCGGGCATTGGAAGGTGGTGGGAGTGTTCGACGCGGGCGGGTCGTCGTTCGATTCCGAGGTGTGGTGCGATGCGCGCATCCTGAACGAAGTGCTCAAGCGACCAGACAACATTTTTCAATCCGCCACCGTTCACCTCACTTCACCCGCGGCCTTCGACACGTTCAAGGATTCGATTACTTCCGACCCCCAACTGAATCTGGAGGTCGAGCGCGAAGTGGAGTACTACGCGAAGCAATCCTCGGCCATGACGCGGCTGATCACCGTGCTGGGCGGCCTGGTGGCGGCTATCATGGCGATCGGCGCGATTTTCGGCGCTCTCAACACGATGTACTCGGCCGTGGCTGAACGCGGACGCGAGATTGCCACTATGCGCGCACTTGGCTTCTCCAGTTGGAATGTCATCCTCTCGTTCCTGTTCGAGGCGCTGTTGATTTCGCTTATCGCCGGCATCATCGGCTGCGTGGCTGTGCTTCCTTTGAACGGCATGACTACGCAGACCATGAACTTCTCGACGTTCTCGAACATAGCCTTCGCCTTCAAGATCACTTTCAACCTGCTCGTGATGGGAGTAATTTTCGCGCTTGCCATGGGCGTTCTCGGCGGGCTGTTGCCTGCCGTGCGCGCGGCGCTGCGCCCGGTTGCTGTCTCTCTTCGTGAGTTGTAGAGAATCTGCGTCCACCACTCTCCCGAATCAAATCAGTCACGCCGCAGTCGTCACTCCCCGCTTTCCGGCTGCGGCCAATCGCGCTACTCTGTGTGCACTCCCCGGAAAGGCTATCCTTGAGCTCGTACCGTTCTTGGTTCTGCTTTTGGCCTGTCGCAGTTCTGGTTGCCTGCACGCCCATTGCATTCGCGCGGGCGCCGCGCCGCTGCTATACGGCCGATCAGGCAGCGCGGATGCTCAACAAGGACGTTTGCGTCGCGGCGCACGTTTACGACGTTGTCCAGCTCCCCGACGGCACGCGCTTTCTCGACGTGTGCTCACCCGAAACGTCAGATGAAAACTGCCGCTTCACGGTGGTGAGTTTGTGGGAAGACCGCGATACGGTCGGCGAGCTCCAGAAATACCGCAACATGAACGTGCAGATTCGCGGCATCGTGCAGCCTATGCACGGCCGCGCCGGCATGCTGCTGAGCCACGAACGGCAGTTCTACGGAGGACCGCCGAAGTTCAAGCCGAATCCACTTCTGGCTCACGGCTTCAGTGGCGAGGACGCGCGGCCGCCGGTAAGCGATCCCAATCTGCACTCCCAGGGCGGCAGGCGCGCGTTCATGAATACGCGTGATCAGGAGACGCTGCCAAAGAACTAGCGAGTCAGCAAGCCAGCGCCTGCATATGCTGACTTGCCGACCGGCTGACTAGCTGCCTTGCTCCTCAAGCCGCGGTGCAAACCGCGCTCCGGTGAACAGGATCGTGGACGAGATGACCAGAAACACCAGCGTCGAGCCAAGGCCGATGCTGAGGTTGGTGCGGTCGGAGATGGCGCCAATAATTTGCGGCG
>JASIJW010000360.1:0-8756 GCA_030050035.1 Acidobacteriaceae bacterium
GCTGTTCCGTGATTACAAGCCGCTCACTTTTTTTGGTACCTTGGGCGCTCTATTAGCGATTGCCGGGCTCATCCCTGGGTTTTCCGTGGTGATTGAATTTCTTCACACGGGGCTCGTACCGCGGCTGCCGTCTGCCGTATTGGCGGTTGGTTTGGTGCTTTCCGGCATGCTGGTGACTGCCGTCGGTCTGATGCTGCATACCACTGTGCGACGCTTCCAGGAATTGGAATACCAACTGCGACTGATGTGTGCGGGGATTCCCTCTATGGCGAAACACGCAAGGCGATAGAGCTCGTCCGATAATACCGGTTGTCTTCCGGTTATAGCTTGTCGACCGGGTGATTGCCCGAGTCCTCAATCCCGTCCCGGAACTTAACCATCTCGTCCACGTCCCTCCCCCAGGCATCGCGGACGTCTTCTGCCAGGCAAAATCAAGCTGGCTGCCCGCCACCAGGGTCGCGGGCTCTTCAACCGGAGGCTTGGGATTTTCGCGCCGACGCTGAAAAAGAGAAGAGATTGCTGCTAAAATGTCCCTAATACGGCTGTGAAGGAGAGAACGAGACCGTTGATGGTCTGAAGCATGGAATCATCTGTAATCAGTTTAGATTCAGTAATTTAAACTGTGATTGATCGCAAGTTGCCTTGTGTCTGGGTATCCGTACGGTTACTGTAGTTTCTATTTTCTGCGAGTGATTGCTAGAAGTCACTTGTTTGGTAACCAATGGGGGGTACAATCAGCGCATTTCAAGGTAAAAAAGCCTTGAGAAGTGAGGCAATTTTTCATGATGAAGTTTGTGCGTTTCTTCAGTTTTCTGGCGTGCCTTCTCAGCGCCGGAGCTGCCTGGGCCTCGGGTGGATCATGCCCGACGGCAGCAAATTATCTCAACCCCTCGAATCCCAATGGTCCGCTGGTCACGCTCTCCAGCCTGGGTGTCACAAGTTGCTACTTTATTTCGAAGTCCACGGGCAGTGACAGCAATGCGGGGACGAGCGAATCATCGCCGCTCGAGCATCTTCCCGGCATGGCCAGCTATTCCGGTAAAATCGCTCCCTCTGCGGGTGAGGGCTTTATCCTGGAGGGCTGCGATGTCTGGGTCAACAGCGACCTTCCGGTTAACTGGAATGGCTGGAGCGGATCATCCGGCAGTCCGATCTACGTTGGCGTGGATGAAACGTGGTACAACACCACAAATTGTCCTTCTGCATGGAATCGCCCTGTCTTCAACGCGCAGAAGACAGCCATCTCGGGAAGCTCGGATTATGTCATCAACCCCATCTATGGCGCTGATCCGTCTTATGTGACCTTTGATTCTATCGAGTTCACAGAGGTAGAGGTTTCGACCACCACCAATTCCGGGGTGCTTCAATTGTGGGGCCAGACTTCGAAAAACGATACCTTCACGCGGAATTACATTCACGCAATGGATGCCACGGCAGACGGCTCTGGCTCGGCAAGCTGCGTTCTGGTCAACGGCCCCTATGAGGCTACGACGGCAACAGGTTTCCTGTATGCCTACAACGTCATAGATGGGTCGGATCGGACAGGAAGCGGGAATACCGGGTCCAACGGCGTCTGCTACGGCTTCTACACGAACTACTCGAACAGCAAGATTCTCTATAACGTGATCCAGTATGTCGTTAACCCGATAGTGGCCTACGCAAGTTCATCTTCCGACACATTGGAGATTGGCGGCAACCTTATCGCGTATGGCCTCGACTCACTCGGGGGGATCAACCACTGCAACCTGATCGAGACGGTCGGTTCGGGAACCTACTACATCCACGATAACGTGATGCACGATCTTGAATGTTCCGGCGGCGAGAACATGATGATCGGCAACACTGGAGAGACGGATTACGTCTGGAACAACATCATCTACAACATGGGGTCGTCGCAGTCCCCTAGTGGCCCGCAGAACGCCGGTCAGACGGGAATCAGCCTCTACTTCTGGAACAACACGATCGTCGATGCGCGCGGAACCGGATGCTTCTTTTACTCCGGACAGGGCGGCGATCAATACAGCGTCATCAACTTCCAGAACAACCACTGCATCTCTTCGGCGTCGTCAGCTCTTGGCAGCGGGTTTAACGTCACCACGCTAACGAATGCAAACAATCTTCTGCAAACGGCTTCAACAGCGGACGCCGATACGTCGCCCCGCTACGATCAGTACACCTCTTCACAGTTCTACGTCTTTTCACCCGTAGAATCGACGAACTCGACTGTCGTCGGCACAGGCACAAATCTTACGGGTAGCTGGCCTGCAGGGTTTTCGACTAACGCTACAAACTATGCTTGCTCCGAAGGATCGGTCAACGGCGTTAGTGAATCTGTATGCGCTACTGGAGCGATGGCATTAGCAAGAGTTTCCACGGGAGCCTGGAACGTTGGGGCGTACCAATTCGGACCTGGACCCTCCAGTCCGTTGAATCTCACTGGACAGGTTACGGCCGTCGGTCAGTAATTCGAACTACGAAGGCCCCGGAATCCTGAGGCAAGGTTGCCGGGCTAACTCGGCCAGACACCGCACGTGAACCGAACGGTACCATGGAGTTACTCCTGTTGTCGGGAACCCCATGGTACCCTTGGCGGTTGTGTGCCCAGGTGTAGACAAGCCGCATGCGGAAGAATACCCTTACCTAGCATCGGTCGCCGGGAATGCTCCTTTTACAGCATCTTAGGCGGAGCGCAGTCTCCCGGGTGCGCCAATCTCAGGAACATATTGCCTGGGCCGAGGCCTAGCCGCTTCGTTAGTATCCATGCCACCCAAAGACCTTATATCTGGAGGCGGACCAGCCGGCTCGACAATTCTCCCCCTCATGGCAATCTGTCTCCTGATTGCCTGCGTATTGATTCTGGTTCTTCCTCGCAACAAGGCAATCTTCCCGTTTGTCGTAGCATGTGTTTGCATTCCCAGGTACCAGATTGTTGCCCTAGGCCCTCTGCACTTTTCGCCGATGCGCATTCTCATACTGTTTGTGCTGGCGAAAATGCTCAGGTCGCCTTCCGGCAACAAACTTGCCGGCGGCTTTAACGCCATCGATAAGGCGGTAGTCCTCTGGACCGTAACGGCGTTCCTCGCATTTGTGCTCCGGTTTCACAGCATGTGGGCCCTGATCCAGGGTGTCGGAGATCTTATAGACAGGACAGGCGGATTCTTTGCGGTCAGGTTCCTGATCTTCGACGGTTCCACATTGCGCCGTGCTATCAAGGCCCTGGCCGTGGTCTGCGTGATTGAAGGTGGCCCGATGATCGTGGAGCGGATCGCCAGCACCAATATATTTGGATACTTTGCCGGGGTACGCACTGCGGTCACCATCAGAGAAGGAAAGGTGCGCGCCGAGGGCACGCTGGGCTATCTTACGGCTGGTTCGATCGGCGGCACCCTGATTCCACTCTTCGTTTGGCTTTGGAAGGAGAGAGAATCGCGGAGGGCGGCAATTGCCGGGCTCGTCGGCGCGACCGCCATGGTCATCACGTCCAATTCGAGCACCTCGCAAATGGCCTTACTGGGAGCTATCGCGGGCCTTGCTTTGTGGCCGCGGCGCAAGAAGATGCGCTCGATTCGCTGGGCCGTGGTCTGTGTACTCGTGGTGCTCCAGATGGTCATGAAAGCCCCGGTTTGGGCGCTCATCGCCAGAGTCGACCTGACGGGTTCTTCATCTAGCTGGCACCGATACTTCATTTTGGATAACACAATACGCCATTTCAGTGACTGGTGGCTTATGGGCACAACGGAATACCTGAACTGGGGATGGGATGCATGGGACACCTGCAACCAATTTGTTGACGTTGCCCTAAAGGGAGGGCTAGTTCCCCTGATTTTCTTCATCCTGATATTGAAGCGAAGCTTTGGGGCTATTGGCAGAGCGCGGAGGCGTGTAGAGGGAAACCGCGCGCAGGAATGGTTTCTGTGGTGTTTTGGAGTCTCCCTGTTTGCCGCGTTTACGGCCGAGTGGGGCATCAATTACAGCGATATCCTGCTTATCGTGTTGTTCGTTCAGCTGGTCCTGATTATGGTCGCAATATCGGAGACGACCCAACTGGCCGGCCGCAAGTCCGGCACACAGCGGCAGGACAGGCAAATCGCATTCTCTGGCAGCAGCGAAGAAAACAAGTCGCTCGTGACGGTGTGACGAGAGTTTCCTCATGTTGCGCATTGAGTCCGATGCGTATGCTAACGAGAACACAAACGTACTTCAGTATTCTCTTTTCAGACACAGAAAGAATGGTAACTTCGTGGAAATGAGTAGATTGTCTACAGTAGCTGCAGAAACGCAACCTGGAGCAACGAGAGCAATCGCAGGCCCGGCTTTGACAGCGGAATTGTGTCCGGTCTGCGCACACGCCGGTTGCCAGGAGGTGCGGCGTGCCCCGGATCGGCTCCATGGCAGGACGGAAGAATACATTCTGATGCGCTGCACTGCATGCTCGCTTATCAGGCTGAGCCGACCACCAAAGCCGGCGGAAATGGGCAAGCACTATTCGCGGGCCTACGACGAGTTAATCGCTGGTGCGGGTGAGGACGCTGAAGATCGCTGGAGGACCAGAAAACAAGAGCTGGCGAAATACAAACAATCTGGCGCGCTGCTCGATTTGGGCTGTAGCTCTGGTTCGTTCCTGACTTCCATGCGTAGCAGGTCGTGGGAGCTTTTCGGAATCGAAATGTCCCCGGAGTCAGGAAAGATTGCGCGGACGAAATCTGGCGGGGAGATATTTATCGGCAACATACTGGAAGCACCGTTCGAGCCGGAAATGTTTGACGTAATTACCTGTTTCGATGTGCTCGAGCATCTCTACGAACCCGTGCAGGTGATGTCGAGAGTTGCCGAGTGGTTAAAACCAGGCGGGATATTCTTTGTTCAGGTGCCGAACATCAATTCGGCGGAGTCGCGCGTATTTGGCAGATACTGGCAGGGGCTCGAGCTGCCACGCCACCTTTTCCATTATTCGCCTGAATCGCTGCGAAATGTAGCTCAGATCGCCGGACTCGCTGAAGTGTCGATCGAGACGAGGCGGAATCAGACTGTAGAAACCAGCCTGAGGTATGTGTGCGACGATGCATTGAAGGCTGTTGGAATTACAAGGACGCCTTTGGCACACGCCAAGGAGCCCGGTTTTCTCTGGAAAGTTGCGCGTCGGTTATGGCGGATAACTGTCTTACAGCTTCTCATGGTTCTCGCACCCTCCATAGGTAGCGGAGAAGCAATCTTTGCGATATTTCGGAAGACGGACGCTCGTAACCGGTAGAATCGAGTCCATCCAAGCCAGCTTTAACATCAGTTGCCTCTTCAGCGTGCGATTATAGGCCAGCAACAACCGAAACAATTCATGTTGCTGGATCCACATCGCTCACGCGGGGAGAACCATGGCTCCAAGTTCCTGGGACTTGATCTGCCGGTTTGAGAGTCTGAATGGCTGTTTCACAATTCTTCGATCGTGTTAAAACCGCGGCTACTCACTCCTTGACGGGTGAAGGACTCCGGGCCCGAGCGGCCCGGGGCGGAGTATGGATCGGCAGTGCGAGTTTTGCCGACCAGATCTGCCGCTTTGCCAGGAACATGCTCCTGGCTCGGCTACTGGCGCCAAGCGCATTCGGTGCCATGGCGATTATTCTTTCTGCCTCCTCACTTGTTACATCCTTCTCGGATGTTGGGCTATGGCCAGCGATTATTCACCACCCTCGAGGTGCAGCCAAATCTTATCTGAATGCTGCCTGGTGGGTCGGAATGGTGCGGGCCATCCTGATCTACGCCACGCTTTTCCTGGTCGCTCCGTGGATCGCGCAATTCTACGGGAACTCGATTCTCTGTCCACTGCTCCGGGTCGCCCTGTTGAGCGAAATCCTCAATGGCTTGTTGAGCCCGCGCTCCAAGCTGGCGCAGAAGGAGATGACCTTCGGGCGTTGGGCGTTTATCAGCAACGGCGGCGGCATCTGCGGTGTCGCTCTGACGATCGGGCTGAGCTTCGTACTGCGAGACGTATGGGCCCTTGCAATTGGTTACTGCGCAGAAAATGCCTTCCGTTGTCTCTTCTCGTACATCCTTTACCCTGGCCTCCCCTCCCTCGGCTGGGATTGGGATGCGATGAGGGATATCCTGCATTTCTCCCAAGGTATGTTCGGTCTTGCGTTTCTAAACCTGCTCTTCGCTCGCACTGACATCTTTGTCCTCGGCAAGCTGTATCCCGCGAGTTCTCTAGGTCACTATTCCCTGGCAGTCAACCTGATACAGACCCCGACCGTGTTTCTCATCGGCATGCTGAGCCAGACGCTACTGCCGGCATTCGCTCACGTTCAGACAGACAAAGAGCGCCTGAACCGCATTCTGACGGAGGTCACTTCCTGGGTGGTTCTGATCGGTGTGCCCGCCGTCGCAATGATCTGGCTCTGCAGTTCCTCATTGCTGACCATCTTTTATGGCCGGAGCTACAGTGCGACGCCAGTTGCCCACGCCCTGGGTTTCGCCGCTGTCGTGTCCTTGCTGAATACGCTCAACTCTCTCATCACCAGCCTGTTTTTCGCTACCGGCAAGCCGGCTCTTCATCGCCGTGCGGTCGCAGTTTCCGCCGTCATCATGGTCGCTATCGCTTACCCGGCGTGCCGCCTTCTTGGTCTGGAGGGAGGTCAGGTCGCCGCGTTGATCGCCATTGCAGCAAGCTACGTGTTGCAGATTGTCCGTATCCGCGATATAGCAGGCCTCAACATCCTGCGTTATTGCAGGATCTTCGCTCCGGCAGCACTTACAGCGTCTGGAATCGTCGCAGTCGGAGTTGCCGCTCATTTCCTCGGCCTCGGCACAAACCCTTTCGTCAATATCGCTGTAACAACTACGACCTGCCTCCTTGCCTATCTTTGCTGTGTGCCGCTCTTTGCGCGCATTCGTGCCGTCTCATGAGAGGTGCGGCGGGTTACGACGGCCGCGCATTCAGTTTTCGGGTTTTCTTTGCAATTATTTGTCGAATTGATTGAAGCGCCTGACCTTCGGCGCCGCCTTTTCGCACTGTCGAAGTGTAGATCCACAGAGGGCTTTTCTTCCCTAAAGCACAAACCTTGATATGACCAACCTTGCCTCGCCATCGCCCGCTCGATTCGAAGATCCACTGACTCTGTTCGCTCGTGCCCAGACAAAGCTGCACTCTCTGTGGCTTCGCGCCACTTATCCGTTTGCAGCTCTGGGACCGAGATTCTCCGTTCATCCGACCTGCATCCTGAGCCGGATGACTGCGCATCAGATGCGGATCGGCAGTTCCGTTATCATTCGCAAGGATGCCTGGTTGAATATCCTTACCGAAGGCGATACTGGTGTGAAGCTCATTATCGGCGACAACTGTCTCATCGGCGCCCGCAACGTAATTTCGGCCCGTAATCTGATTCATGTTGATCACGATGTCATCATCGGAACCTCAGTCCTGATTCAGGATCACAACCATGCTTACGAGGACGTATCGGTTCCTATTCGCGAGCAGGGCGTCACGCCCGGCGGTCGCATTCGGATCGAGCCGGGCTGCTGGATTGGCCACGGGGCGGCGATCGTCTGCAACAAAGGCGAGCTCGTCATTGGCCGCAACTGCGTTATCGGAGCAAACTCTCTCGTGACCAAAAGCATTCCCCCGAATTCCGTGATCGTGGGCAATCCAGGCAGGCTGGCCCGGCAGTTTGACCCATCGAGGTCGGCGTGGATCGGTGGTGAAGCTGGTTATACTGTTCCGCCGACAATGACCGGCAAAGTATTCGAGCGCGGCCGCCTTACCGGCCACGGAGAAACGCAAGATGAAGCTGAATCGACGCGCATCGCCGGCTCTTTTTGAAGATCCGATAGCACTGTTGTCTCGGGCCAGGACTAAGTTCCACTCCTGGTGGCTGCGTGCCACCTACCCGTTTGCCACGGTGGGACGGAGACTCTCTGTTCATCCGACCTGCATCCTCAGTCGGAAGACTGCCCATCAGATTCGCCTCGGCAGCTCCATTATCATCCGCAAGGATGCCTGGCTCGATATCCAACCGGAGGGCGGCAAGGACATCAAACTTATCATTGGCGATAACTGTGCCATTGCGACCCGCAACGTCATTTCCGCCTGTAACCTGATCCATATTGAGCGCGATGTCATAACCGCAACTTCTGTCTTGATTCAGGACCACCGCCTCACGCACGAAGAAATCCATCACCCAAACAACACTCAGGGGGGCGTCCCCGGTGGCCGCATCCGCATCGGGCAGGGTTGCTGGATCGGCAAGGGCGCGGCGATCATTTGCGAGGATGGCGAACTTGTTATCGGCCGCAACTGTGTCATCGGAGCCAACTCTCTGGTAACCAAAAGCGTTCCGCCCAATTCTGTAATCGTCGGCAATCCGGCCAGAATCGTGAGGCAATACGATCCCTCCAAAAAGGCATGGGTGTTGGGTGCTGTGCGCAGCGGTGACACGCAGGCGATGAGCTGAGCCGGCGCCGGTTATCATCGCGCACACAGACATTGGCAGCACTTTTTCGCATCTCTCGAATATGGATACAAACCCTCTCATTTCGGTCGTGATCCCCACGTACAACCGGCCTTATCCGACGATTGCCGCTGTGGAGAGCGTCCTGGCCCAGACCTATCGGCCGCTGGAGATGGTCGTCGTCGACGACGGATCCACTGATGGTTCCGCCGATCTCGTCGAGCAATTCCTTCGCTCCCGATCGGGCGGTGACGCAGACGTTGTTTTCATCCGCCAACGGAATCAAGGTCCGAGTTGTGCGCGCAATTCCGGTATCGA
>JASIJW010000361.1:0-4440 GCA_030050035.1 Acidobacteriaceae bacterium
GCGATATTCCGTCGTCCGAAAGTCCGCTGGGTTTTGCCTGCCCGAATTCCTCAATGAGTTGATTGAGGAGGGCCTGATAATGCGGCTCAACGACCGACCAGGCTCGGTTGCGGAGTTCGTCGATTGATAGCGCGTTGGGATTGATTTTGAGACCGTCGTCGATGAGATATTTGTTTTCGCTGATGCTGCGGAAAAGGGTGTGGTGCTCGGGCAATGCGGCCAACATGAGCGGCAGACCCGAGGGACGCGAGTGATGCACCAGAATCGCGCGATCGACGGCGCGGAAGAATCGCTCGGTGTCGACGTCGACTTCATCTTTCCTTCCGCCCTGGCCGTGGTAGACCGCCCCATCTCCACTGGCGCGGATGCCCTGATACGGCTCGGTCGTTTGTTCGCCTAAAGCGTCTGTCAGGGTGCGCAGAACTTCGGGCGCCAGCTCGATTTCGTCGAGGGCGTCGCGGTTGCCCTCAAAGAGTTTGATCTCGCCGCGGCTCAAACCGAGGACCTGATAGCGGTCTGCCGACTGAATGATGCGCAGCAGCGGCTTGATGTGAAAACTGTCGGCAACAGTGGCAAACTCGGGGACTGGGCGCTGCAGCTTGTAGATGCGAAGGAGATCGGGGGCACGCAATATCGCGAGTCCCTCTTGCGTGTGGTTCCAGAATTCCTTTTGGTCTGCGAGGTCGTAATACGGTTCGAGGAGGAAGCGTACTTCCTCTTGGGGATACTGCTGGCTGAGCGATTGCTCGAGCGATTTGACGAGGTTGCGGAAGCGAATTGGGTCCTGCTGGTTATCGGGATGGGTACGGTGAGTGGGTTGGTAGAGCGAGAGGCACGGGCTATCATGGGCGACCGGAAGCTCAATTGGCAGTTCATTCGTGGGTAAAGTCATTGGCTTGTTCCTGCGCAGGATTTGGACCCCGTTCGAAGGAGTCCACAGCTCTCGATAGTTTTAACGGTCTTCGACAGGGCATTTGGTGTGGCCGATATGCTCCGACGGATAACCGCTACGTTTGAGCTTGAATCTGCCGACGCGAGTTGTCCGGGAGCGACAGCGCCTCTTCAAGCGCCTCTCATGTCACGAATTTGATCTCAAAGGGCTGGCTTCAAACTTCTCCCGCCCTTGCGCCGGATGAGCAAAGACCTTCGGATTGGGCACCCGGGCCGGTGCAAGGAAGCGGTGCGGGCAACACGGATCTGCGTTGCCTAGGAGGCATTCATCGCGCCCGGCGTGACAGACGCCAAAATGGTTCAACTGCAAGGCCGACTATGCCGTATAGGAGGGCGTTGAGCACAATGAACTCGTACCAGGTAATGGGCCTGTGACGGATAAGAGAAGCAGGAGCGGTGATTGCCGTGATCGTCCAATGACCGAATTGGGTGCCGCGTGGGACGGTCAGGCTAAAGATCACCCAGAAACATGCTATCGCGAATCCAGCGAGTGCCCAAAAGAACATTCTCCGGCTCATGGCGTTTCGCCTCCGCTCCAGTTGTACCGCACCAATGAAAGCCTCGTACAGCTGAATTAGACGCTTTCAGCTTGTAAATTCATTAGCTCGACGCCAGTGGCGTAGTTCTTCACAGCTTGGGCCGATTTCTTCACAGCCCGGTGCAGGTCCAATCTGGCCTACACTTTGGGAGATGGCTACGATCCCCGACTTTGCATCCCGCGGACAAGGACCTGCCCGCCGGGATCCCGATTTCACGCTGGAAGCGGGACTTCCTGCGAATATCGACGCCGAGAAGACGATCCTTGGCGCGATCCTGCTGGACAACGCCGCACATGCCGAGGCGGCGGAACGGCTGGAGGCGGACGACTTCTCGCTCGATTCGCACCGGCGGATCTTCCAGCGGATGACGGACCTGCGTGACTCGCAGCGGGCGATCGATATTGTGACGCTGGCCGAGGAGCTGGCCCGGTACAAGGAAGTGGAAGCCGTGGGCGGCGTGGCGTATCTGGCGTCGCTGACCGAGGGACTGCCGCGGCGGCCGGTGATCGAAGAGTACATCCGGATCGTCAAGGACAAGAGCCTGCTGCGGCGGCTGATGGGCATCTGCTCGGCGGCGATTGCGCGCGCGGCCGACCAGAGCGAGACGGCGCTGGAGGTGCTGGGCGACGCCGAGGCCAAGCTGCTGGAGGTCAGCGAAAAAGGTATAACGCGCGGGCTGCAGCCGCTGGACCAGATCGTCGCCAACTCGTTCGGCTCGATCGACAACCTGTACAAGGAGAGCCGCGAGGTTACCGGGCTGGCGACGGACTTTACGGAGTTCGACCGCATGACGAGCGGGCTGCAGAAGGGCGAGCTGGTGATTATTGCCGCACGGCCTTCGATGGGCAAGACGGCGTTTGCCATCAACCTGGCGCAGAACGCGGCGGTGAATCACGGCGCTACGGTGGCGGTCTTCAGTTTGGAAATGAGCAAGGAGTCGTTGCTGCGGCGCATGCTGGCCTCGCAGGCGTGGGTGGACCAGCGCAAGCTGCAGCAGGGCTTTTTGGGACGCGAAGACCACATGAAGCTGCAGAACGCGCTGAACCAACTGGTCGAGTCGAGGATGTACATCGATGATACGGCGGGCATTTCGCTGGCGGAGATGCGCGCCAAGGCGCGGCGGCTGCGGCAGACCTCGGGCGTGCTGGATATGGTCGTGGTGGATTATTTGCAGCTGATGTCGGCTACGCTGCCTACTGCGGGCGGAAAGAAGTATGAGAACCGAACGCAGGAAGTGTCGGCCATTTCGCGCGGGCTGAAGGCGCTGGCCAAGGAGCTGGATGTGCCGGTGGTGGCGCTGTCGCAGCTGTCGCGCTCAAGCGAGCGGCGCGGCGACGACAAGCGGCCGATGCTGAGCGACCTGCGCGAATCGGGCGCGATCGAGCAGGATGCCGACGTGGTGTGCTTCATTCATCGCGAGGCGTATTACAACCGCGATGAGGAGATGTCGGAGTCGGACAAGGCGAAGTCGGAGATCATCATTGCCAAGCAGCGTAACGGACCGACGGGGACGGTGTACCTGAACTTTATTTCGAAGTACACGCGGTTCGACAATCAGGATACAGTGCACGAGGTGTAGTTGAGGAATCAAGCATAAATTGACCAAATAGCAATTTAGGTTTTATTCGCGTTTCAAGTTAGTGTTGCATTTTATTCGAGAACGAGGTTATTATTCTCCGGCATTCAGGAAGCTCAGTAAAAGCAGATTTGAGACAAACGATTATTTAGGTTTTCCTAGATGTATTCCGGAAGTATGGCCCAACTTTTTTGGCGGCAGTTCCGGTATGGCTGAAGTTACGCCCTGATACAAGGCCTTGGTCGCTTCAAGTTTTTTCGCGAAGTTTGAAGAAGTTTGAAGTTGTTCACTGACGCAAGGCCACGACTTGGTTCGAGTTTCTTCCTCAGATCCTTTAGCCCAGGTCGCAAAGTGCTTACACACAAAAAGGGATGTGAATGCATGCGGTGACTGCATGCGGCAGAGGCACACGTGTGTCTGCTCCACATGTCTGAAAAGTTCCAAAAATTCACAGGAGGGGACGCGATGAACAGTCTGATAAATCGTTTCAGTAAGCTGACTTCCCGTTTGGCTTCCGCAGCCGGTGTTATCGGCATTTCCGTTCTGTTGCTCATGTGGCCGAACGCCGCTATGACTCAGAACGATGTGGGGGCCGTCGTGGGATTTATTACCGATCCGACCGGAGCAGTTATACCTGGCGCCAAGATCACGATCGTCAACGAAGGCACGGGAGAAACACGCAACGTCACCACGGATGCACAGGGCCATTATGCCGTGCCCAACCTGCCCCCCGCGATTTACACCATGACGGCAGAGGCCAAGGGATTCGAGAAGTTTGTCAGCACCAGCAATCGCCTCGCCTCGAATTCCACCATGCAGATCAATGGCAAGCTCGCAGTCGGCGAAGCGACCCCATCGGTCCAGGTTAGCGATACTGCGGAGGTGCTGCAGACGCAGTCGCCGGCGATTCAAGCCGAGGTGAACGGAACGCAGATCCAGAAGGAGGAGCTGAACGGCCGCAACCCCATCTACATGGCGCAACTGCTCCCCGGTGTGTTGAGCACGGCCACGACGGGTGATTTTAATTTTGCCTTCAACAGCGGCGACACCTTCGAGGTGAACGGCGCGCGGCAGAACGACACGAAGTACATGATTGATCTGGGTGAAAAGCGCCAATCCTCAAATCGTGCACGGCTTCGCGGGCTACGCCAACAGCACCGCCAAGTACTTCTCCACCACAGATTCCAACGGTAATCCCCTTTACACCCAACCCGCCGCTGGAACCTTCAACCTGCAGCGCGGCGTGCGGGACAACATCCCTCAGCCAGACCTCCAGAACTGGAATCTGGCCATGATCAAGAGCTTCCCGGTGACCGAAACCGCAGGCTTTGAGTTCCGCGCCGAGGCTTACAACTTTATCAACCATCCCAACTG
>JASIJW010000362.1:0-3165 GCA_030050035.1 Acidobacteriaceae bacterium
ATTTTCATCAGGGGGACTATGCGCTCGCAAACCTTATCTATTACCCCGTTAAAAACGTGTGGATGGGCGGCGAGTTTCAGTTTGGCCGACGAGTCAACTTCAGCGACGGTTGGAACTACAACGACTACAAGTTGCAGTTCTCGTTCAAATACATCTACTCGAAGGAGGTCCCATACACCGCTCCCGCGAAGTGAGGATACGGAATGCTGGTCCAAGCCGATCCCGGAGAAATTGAACGGCCCTGATTGCAAGCGAGGAAAAGGAGATCAGGATGATCACGCGACGAATTTCGATGGCATTGCTTTTGTCAGTGGCGTTTTCAGGGAGCGTACTCTCGGCGCAGACAGTGGCCCAGAATAATGAGGCGAGCCCGGTTGCTCCCAAGCGGGAGGTGGTTGAGCGGGTAGTTCGCGAGGCATACGAGAAATTCAAGGGTGACACGAGCGGAAAGAATGCCGACTACATTCCTTATCTTGCCCAGGTGGACTCGAAGTTATTTGGAATCGCGATTGTCACCACTGACGATCAGGTCTTTACAGTAGGTGACGTCAAATACTCATTTTCCATCCAGTCGATCTCCAAGGTGTTTACTCTCGCGCTGGCCATGAATGAACTAGGAGCCGACACGGTTTTCCAAAAGATCGGATCGGAACCGACGGGACGACCTTTCAATTCACCAGAGGCCGTGGTGGATATGCCGACTCACACCGGCAATCCGTATGTAAATGCAGGAGCTATTGCAACTACCAGCCTTATTTCCGGAGCTACCGCAGATGAGAAGTGGAACAAGATCCTCGATTTCTATAGCCGGGCGGCGGGAGAGAGACTGAAGCTCATCGAAGAGGTTTACAAGTCAGAAGCAGCCACAAATACCGGAAACAAGGCGCTGTCGTATCTTCTGGCCAAGTATGACCGGATCTATGCCGATCCCTTTGAGTCAGTCGATATTTACACCAAGCAGTGCTCCGTGGGCGTAAATGCAGTGCAACTTGCGCGCATGGGAGCCACGCTGGCGAACAACGGGGTTAATCCCGCGACAGGCGAACAGGTCATCAAGCCTGAAAATGTTCCTCACATTCTCAGCACGATGGCGATGGAGGGCCTTTATGACGGCTCGGGTGCCTGGGCGTGGAAAGTAGGCCTGCCGGCAAAGAGCGGCGTTGGCGGCGGGATCGTGGCAATTGCTCCAGGCAAGGGAGCCATCGTTGTCTTTGCTCCCCCGCTAGATGAGGCTGGAAATAGCGTGAAGGCTCAAAAGGTGATCGAGTACGTCTCTCAGAGATTGAACTACGATCTCTATTCCCCAACTTCGGTCGAACTAACGGGAAGCAACGTTTCTGCAGAACGGTAAGACCGCTTACTGCGAGCGGTCTGGGGTGAGCGGGCCAGTTTCGGCATGATGGTGCACGTCGCTCAAAGCGCGCCAGGAGGATGTACCGTGGAGCGATTTGCTGCACGACGAGGTCTTCTCAAGGCCAGCATCATGATTGTGATTGCGTATTGCGGAGGCTTTGCCAATGCGCAATCGGTCAATTCTCCTGAGCACGATGAGGCGGCTAATCCTCCAACCACGGAACAGGTTCTGAAGAAAGTCGATCAGTTGGTTCAGCAGAACGAACTGCTTGAAAAGCAGAATCGCGAGTTGATGGATCAGATCATGACTCTGCGGCGTGCCTTGGCAGGACAGCCGGACGCTGCGCAAGCGGCCCAAACAGCGGAGGCAGAAGCAACGGTTCAGGCACTCCGGACTGCCGTTGCTGAAGAAACCAGTTCTGGCGCGATAACGGACTCGGGATCTTCGGACGAACCGGGACCGCGGAAGGCATCCTTTAGCTGGATTAAAAAACCGTCGCCCTCGTTCGGTCTACCCGCGACGCCTGCGGAACTGGCGCAGGAATCCGAGGGGGAGACGAACTGGGGCACTTACAAGGAGAATCTAGGCTTCAAAGTCGCTGAGACGGATCACGGCGATTTGAATATAAGTATCTACACTTACGGGCGCTACTTGAATCAGAGGGCGCTGCAGCCAACCTACACGAGCGCTTTCGGTGTTACGACAGATATTCAGCTGCGCCAGGACTTCCAGCTAAACAAATTACAGATCAAGTTTCTGGGCTGGATAATGAGCCAGAAATTTCATTATTTTCTTTACGCGTGGACTTCCAACCCCAATCAAGGCCTAGGCGCACAGGTGGTACTTGCCGGCAACCTGAATTACATCTTTGATAAGTACTTCGCGGTGGGCGCTGGGATCTATTCGCTGCCGGGCACACGCTCGGTTGAAGGCAATTTTCCGTTTTGGCTCAGTGTGGATAGTCGCCTGATTGCCGACGAGTACATGCGACCTTCTTATTCTTCCGGTGTCAAGGTCTCGGGCGCGCTCATGAAGGGATTGGTCTATCAGAGCATGATCGCTAACAACCTGAGCACGCTCGGTGTGAGCGCCGCCCAGCTTCCGAACTACTTTCAAACCAATGCGACCGCACTTGTCTGGATGCCGACAACCGGCGAATTCGGCGGGGGGTGGGGCGATTTTGAGGACCATGAAAAGGTCGCAACTCGGTTAGCCGGCCACTTTACCTATAGCAAGGAAAACAAGCAGAGCCAGCCCAACACCCAAGATCCCGATAACACTCAGCTCAGGCTATCGGACGGAAGCATCATCTTCACCCCGAACCTTTTCGGACCTGGAATTACCGTTACCGACGCCATATACAAGATGACGTGTTTCGACGGCGGAATTAAGTATCACGGCTACGCACTCGAGGGGGAATTCTATCTACACTGGCTGAGCAATTTCCAAGGGGCCGGAACGTCTGTTCTGCGCCCTAACTTCGATCGCGGGTATCAGCTTCAGGCTTCCGCAATGGCGATTCCCAAGACTCTGCAAGGCTATGTTGGAGGATCAGAGGTCATTGGCAATTACGGCCGCCCTTGGGACTTTCGCGCGGGAGTGAACTATTTTCCGTACAAGAACCGTGTCATCCGTTGGAACACCGAGTTTCTCTACTTGTACAGATCCCCGGTAGGCTACACGTCGGTTCCATTTGCCTTTGGTGGCACTGGGCCGATCTTCTACACAAATTTAGAGATGGCATTTTGACGGCTCCTCGGAAGATGGAACCGGAGTAAGATGCTGGGCGCTCAATTGCGGAGACTCCTATG
>JASIJW010000046.1:0-2670 GCA_030050035.1 Acidobacteriaceae bacterium
CGCTATTCGAATTCGTCTGACCCGAATCTGTCGCGCCGGCATTTGACGACCCGAACAGCGAACCGCTGCCAGATCCAGAACCGAAAGTTGACCCGTTGGAACCAAAACTCGATCCGTTCGACCCAAAAGTCGACCCATTTGACCCGAAAGACGATCCAAAGCTGCTGCCCGTATTTGAGCCAAAGCCGCTCGCGCCCGGCATTCCGCCTGTCCCGCTTGGCCCAATCCCTGCAATCGGTTGGCCTCCGACCCCGCCCAGCGGCTGCCCGAAGAAACCCATCGCCAACGGCGCCTTGTTTTGACCAAACAGGATCGGCTTCCAGTCATCCTTGCCCGTCATCGGGTCGATGTACTTCTTGCGCAGAAACCTAATGTTATCGGTGTTCACCAGCGCATCAACCGACGGCGGATAAGTGTGGAACTTGCGGTAATAAAGCTGGATGGCGCGCGCGTACTGCTTGCCGCGGTGCATCGTCTCTACCTCGCGGTCCCGCTGAATGGACTTGGCCATCTGCGGCGCGGCCACCGCCAGCGACAGCACCAGCAGCGCTAGCAGGAATATCGCCACCAGCAGCATGTAGCCGTCTTCAGAAGGTTTACGCCCGCGAATTGGAGCTGGACTCTGCATCATCCCCTTGATTCTATTGACGCGCAACCGCCCCAAAACGCTCATTTGCCCCAGGACCCGCTTACACGGCAAAAATCTGCTCGCGTTATTCAGCCCCGAACCGGAACGTCGTTGTCGACCGTAAGGTTTCGCCCGGCCGCAGCACCGTGCTGGGGAAATTCGCATGATGCGGCGCGTCGGGAAACTCCTGCGTCTCGATGCAGAAGCCGGTCCGCGGCTCGTACTTTTTCCCGTGCCGGCCAGTCAGCTTGCCGTCCAGGAAATTTCCGGTATAGAGCTGAAAGCCCGGCTCCGTCGTCTCTACCGTCATCGTGCGGCCGTTCTCAGGCTCGGTCACCCGCGCCGCCCGCCGCAGCGAACCTGCTTGTCCGTTCACTACAAAGTTGTGATCGTAGCCGCGGCAGAGCTTTAGCTGATCGTAGTCATCATTGATCCGCGCGCCGATCGCCTTTGGCGTGCGGAAATCCAGCGGCGTGCCCGCGACCGAAGCAATCTCGCCCGTAGGAATCTGTTCGCCGTTCACCTTCGTGAACCGGTCGGCGTTCAACTCCACCACGTGCCCCAGAATGTCGCCGTCATCGTCGCCGCGCAGGTTGAAGTAAACGTGGTTGGTCAGGTTCGCGATCGTCGGCTTGTCCGTCGTGGCTGTGTAATCCAGCCGCAGGGTGTCCCCCTCCAGCGTATAGCGCACCCGCGTGGTCATCGTGCCAGGAAAGCCCATATCGCCATCCGGGCTCACGTGCGTCAGCTCCACGCCGTTCGGCACTTCCTCGGCCTTCCACACATAGCGGTCGAATCCCTCCGGCCCACCGTGCAGCGCATTCGGTCCGTTGTTAATCGGAATCTGGTAGTCTTTGCCGTCAATCGCAAAGTGGCCCTTGGCGATGCGGTTGGCATACCGGCCCACCACCGAGCCGAGATACGCATTGGGCCTGTTCAGGTAGCCCTCCGCAGAATTAAAGCCGAGCGCGATGTCGGCCACGCGGCCCTTGCGGTCTGGCGTGCGCACTGCGACCAGGTGAGCGCCAAAATCGGTGATCTGAACCTCGATCTTGCCGCTCGTCAGCGTGAAAAGAGAAATGGCAGCGCCGTCAGCCGTTTTGCCCCAGGCAGATTTCTTCATCGTGAGAATCGTCTCCTTGTCCATCATTGCTCATCATCACCACTCTACATCGCGACCGGGCTCTCAATCCCCAACAGCGCCAGCGCCCGCACCAGTTCGCGCAGCACCACCGCAGCCGTCGCCAGCAGAAACGTCTTCCGCCCCGCGTCTTCTTCCGTAAGGATATGGTGCTTGTGATAGAAGTTGTTGAACTCCTGCGCCAACTGGAACGCATGCTTGGCCAGATAAGCTGGCTCCGACGCGCCGATACACTGATCGAGAACGAGCGAAAACCGCCCCGCCCGTACCCACAGCGCCCAAATATCTTCGTTCTCTTCGCCACTGAGGTACGGCCCCAACTCCGCTAATCCCGCCAGCTCCGCTAACGCCGCTGCTTCGCTCGTCTCACCCTTGCGAAAGATATTCCTGATCCGCACCACCGCGTACTGGATATACGGCCCTGTTTCGCCCTCGAAGCTCAGCGCGTCTTTAAAGTCGAATGCGATCACGGAATTCCGCGTGTACTTCAGCATGAAGTAGCGCAGTGCGCCAATCGCAATCTGTTCTGCAATCCGTTGCCGGTCAGCTTCCTCGCGCGCCGTCTGCCGCGAATCTACCTCCGCGCGCGTCGCCGCAATCAGCTTATCGATCAGGTCATCGGCCTTCACGCCGAATCCCTTGCGCCCGCTCACCTCGATATACGGCCTGCTCAAATCCTCTTCCGGAACCGTATAGCCCAGCTCCACCGCGCACCGCGGCGTAAGCGCGACCATCTCATAGCTGAAGTGCGTATAGTGTCGGCCTCTTTCGCGTGTCCCATCCCGCGCAGCGCCTGAATCACATTCGCCTGCGGGTCAGACTGCCGTGCGTCGATCACGTTATAAATCGCCGTCGCCCCGCCAAAGTGCGGATGCTTTTCCTCGCCGTGCTCAGCCGAAAT
>JASIJW010000363.1:0-2893 GCA_030050035.1 Acidobacteriaceae bacterium
ATGCGCCGCACCCTCAAGCGGCTCTTCCGCGGCTCCATGGCTGGCCGAACTATGTACGTGCTGCCCTTCAGCATGGGCCCCATCGGCTCGCCCATGTCGCAAATCGGCGTGCAACTCACTGATTCCGCCTACGTCGTCGTCAACATGCGCATCATGGCGCGCATCGGCGCGCCCGTCTTTGCCGAAATCGACAAAGACCTCAAGCGTGTAGTCCCTTGCATGCACTCCGTCGGCGCGCCGCTCGCGCCCGGCCAAAAGGACGTTCCCTGGCCCTGCAATGACACCAAGTACATCGTCCACTTCCCCGAGACGCGTGAAATCTGGAGCTACGGCTCCGGCTACGGCGGCAACGCGCTCCTTGGCAAAAAATGCTTCGCCCTCCGCATCGCCTCCAACATCGCCCGTGACGAAGGCTGGATGGCCGAGCACATGCTTATCCTCGGCGTCGAATCGCCTAAGCACGAAAAGACCTACGTCGCCGCGGCCTTCCCCTCAGCCTGCGGCAAAACCAATTTCGCCATGATGATTCCGCCCAAAGGCTTCGAGGGGTGGAAAGTCTGGACCGTCGGCGACGACATCGCCTGGATCAAGCCCGGCCCAGGCGGCGAGTTGCGCGCCATCAATCCTGAGGCCGGCTTCTTCGGCGTCGCCCCCGGAACCAGCGCCAAAACCAATCCCAACGCCATGGCCACGCTCGCGCGCAACACCATCTTCACCAACGTGGCGCTCACCCCCGAGGGCGGCGTCTGGTGGGAAGGCATGACCGATGCTGTGCCCGCAGAACTCATCGACTGGCGCGGCAACCCGTGGACGCCCGAAATCGGCAAACAAACCGGCCAGCCCGCCGCGCACCCCAACGGCCGCTTCACCGCTCCGGCCCGTCAATGCCCCTGCATCGATCACGACTGGGAAAACCCCGAAGGCGTCCCCATCTCGGCCATCATCTTCGGTGGCCGCCGCGCCTGCACCATTCCGCTCGTCTACCAGGCCTTCAACTGGTCCTCCGGCGTCTACGTCGGCGCCACCATGGGCTCTGAAACCACCGCAGCCGTGGCCGGCGCTAACGGCCAGGTCCGCCGCGACCCCATGGCCATGCTGCCCTTCTGCGGCTACCACATGGGCGATTACTTCCGCCACTGGCTCAAGATGCAGCGCAACCTGCCTTTCACCCCGCGCGTCTTTCATGTCAACTGGTTCCGCAAAGACGAGAATGGCAAATTCCTCTGGCCCGGATTCTCCGAGAACATGCGCATCCTCAAGTGGATCGTCGATCGCGTCCACGGCCGCGCTCTCGCCCGCGAAACCCCCATCGGCTGGACACCCTACTACGAAGACATCCACTGGAAGGGCCTCAACTTCCCACAGGAAAAATTCGACAAGCTGCAGGAAGTCGACCGCAAGGCCTGGCGCAAAGAAGTAATGAACCACGAAGAGCTTTTCTTAGAGCTCCACGCCCACCTCCCGCCCGAAATGATCTACGAGCGCGAGCTGCTCATCTGCCGCCTGTAGCGCAAATCGCTCTGCGGCTTATCGCGCAACTCCTCCACCGAGACGAATCTGCGCGTAACTCCTTTCGCAATAGCGATCTGCGGCAGACAGCCAATTACGCCCGCCCTCTGGGATGGTGGGTCCCGCTATCACCACGCATAACAGAACAACTCCTCGAACCCAAATTCATGCGTTGGTGAATGCAGCGGTGGAAAAGCCCAAATCCTTGCGCGCGCAAAAGGTGCTACAAGATAGGACATGGAAAATCGACGCCAGCTTTTAACGCCTCGCGAAGCTGCCCGCATGCTGGGAATCAGCTACCCCACCATCAAAAAATGGATCCTCGAAGGAAAGATAAAGACCACCCAGACGCCCGGCGGTCATCACCGCTTGAGCCAGGCCAATCTTCGGCCGTTTCTCAAAGCCGATAACGCTCGGCCGGATCTGGATTCTCGCGCAAGATACCGGCGCGTGAGCGGCAGAAACCAACTCGCCGGTAAAGTCGTAAGCGTGCGCATCGAGGGCCTGATGGCCGAGGTCGTTGTAGCCGTGGGCGACACCGAGATGATGGCCATCATCACCGCAGATGCCGCCCGGGAGCTGCGCCTGAAAAAAGGCGAACGCGTGGCCGCGCTCGTCAAATCGACCGATGTAATGATCGAAAGACTCGACGCCGACAATCGCTAGATTGATACCGCCTCCTTGACGGTAACGATTCGAAACATATAAATTCAAACCAAGCCCAAGACGGCTTGGACAATTCCCCGTCTCCCTGATGCACTCTGGACGCCCGGCGTTCACTTCAAGCCCCAACTGTGCCACGCCTCCACGCGATCGAGAGATCGACCGGACACAACAAGAAAGAAATTGAGACGGGTCTGTCCTCTGAAACCACATTTCCGAGGTCACCGTGAATCCTTCTGAGCTGCGCAGGAGCTGCGTCCTTCGTATCATCTTTGTCGTTTCGCTCTGCATTTCGGCCACAGCATGTCTTTCCTCTTTTGCAGCGGCTCAAGCCCTGTCGAGCATCAGAGGATCGGTCGTTGATTCATCGGGCGCTGTTGTAACCGGCGCCGCGGTAACCGTTCAGAGCCTCGACACCGGCATGGAGCGCAACGTAATCACCGGCAGTTCCGGCCAATACCAGGTAATGTCGCTGCCCGTCGGAGACTATCAAGTCGTCGTCAACAAAACAGGCTTTGCTCCGGCAAAGAGAATCGGAATCCACCTCGTCGTTGGCCAGGATGCGGAAGTAAACATAAGCCTGCAACCTGCAGAAGAACAGCAGCAGGTCGTAGTGAATGCCGATGCTGCGCCAGTAAGCCTCACCACCGCCGATATCTCGGGCCTGGTGAGTGACCGGCAGATCAAGGACCTTCCGCTGAACGGGCGCAGCTACGACGAG
>JASIJW010000364.1:0-5580 GCA_030050035.1 Acidobacteriaceae bacterium
CGCGGGCTGGGGCTGATCGCAAGAAACCCGCAGATGCCCAGCGCAATGCCCCACCATAGCGGAATGAGAGCGGTAGGATGTTGAGATCCTATATAGAGATAGCCGGCGAGTCCCAGCACCGCCAGAAGGACTGCGAAGACCAGCGTTAACTTTGCCATGCGGGTGCCTCCGAGAGACAGTGTACATGGGTCAGTAACGCATCATCAGCGGCCAGGGACTTGTCGCCGCGACAATCCACTGGTCATTCATCACTGAAGTCATGCATCACCGACCACTGTTTGGCTTATCTCTGGATGCGCGCGGACCCGCCTTCGGCAAAGGCACGGACCTGCTCTAGGGTAGACATCGTTGTGTCGCCCGGGAATGTGGTGATTAGCGCGCCATGGGCCCAGCCCAGCTTCAGTGCTTCCTCGGGCTTTGCGCCAGAAAGCAGGCCGTAAATGAAGCCAGCGGCAAAGCCATCGCCTCCGCCCACGCGGTCCACCACGTCGAGTTCGGCCGTGGGCGCTGTGTAGCTTTTGCCGTCGATCCAGGCCACCGCACTCCAGCTATGGCGGTTGGTGGAGTGTACCTCGCGCAGAGTGGTAGCGACAATCTTTGCGCTCGGCAGTTTCTTGCGCACCTTGTCGATCATGTCGAAGAAGGCGCTGGGGTCGAGCTTTGACTTGGCCGCAACCTCGGGACCGGGAATCCCGAGCCCCTTCTGCAAATCTTCTTCGTTGCCGACCAGAACATCGACGTTTTCAACAATCTTGCCAATCGTCTCGACAGCATGGTCGATGCCGCCGGAGATTTTCCAGAGCTTCTCACGGAAGTTCAGATCGAAGGAGGTGACGGCGCCGGCGGCCTTAGCCTCCTTCATCATTTCGGCGGCCAGTGCAGCCGAGGAAGCTGAAAGCGCGGCAAACAGACCGCCGCAGTGCACCCAGCGCACACCGCCCGAGAAAATTTTTTTCCAGTCGAAGTCGCCGGGCTTGAGCATTGCGGCGGCTTCGTTGGCGCGATTGTAGAAGACTACCGGCGGACGGACGCCGGCGCCGCGATCGCTGTAAACGGTGGCCATGTTCGGTCCGTTGACGCCGTTGTGCTCAAAATGTTTATAGATGGGCTTTACGCCCATGGCACGCACGCGCTCGGCGATGAGGTCGCCGATGGGGTAATTCACCATCGCGGTGACGATGGCCGTCCGCATGCGAAAGCAGTCGGAGAGATTCGCCGCTACATTGAATTCGCCTCCGCTGACGTGGATATGGCACTCGGTTGCCTTACGGAAAGGAATAATACCGGGATCGAGCCGGTGCACCAGGCCTCCCATGGCAAGCAGATCCAGTTCGCCGTCGAGTTTGCTTTCAGGGCGAATATTCAGTCCATACTGCATCGTGTCTTCTCTCCTTGCGCAGACGCGCTCTTATGCAAATCAAACAGGGGACGCAGGCCGAACAGACGCTCGCCTCAGCCTGCGCTTGCTTCCAGATGCATTACGTCGGCAAACACCTGCTGCGGCGTCCAATCGTTGTCTGGGTAGAATTGCGCGACTTTTCCGTCGGGTCCGATGAGCGTGGTGGACAGTGTGTGAGTGATGGAGTCATCGGGGCCGCGGGTAATGCCGACATCGAAATACAGTGCCATCTTCTCAAGCTCTTGCTCGGAGGTTGTAGCAAACTCCCAGTGCGAGAAAGCTTGACTGCTGTCACTGCCCAGGTATTGCGCTCCGTAGGCGCGCAGGCGTGCAGGCGTGTCATTCTTGGGATCGAAGCTGATGCAGAGCAGTTGGGTTTTCGCGTAGAGCGATGGATCGGCCGACAATTCGCGATGGATGACGGCGAAGTTGTGAGTCACCAGCGGACAGAAGTTCGGCAGCGGGCAGCGCGTGTAAATGAAGGTGATTAGCAGCGCTTTACCGCGAAACTGGTCGAGATGAATTTCGCGGCCGTCCTGGTTGCGTAGCGCAAAGTTCGGCACCGAGTCGCCCGGCGCGGGCACATGATAGAGGATCGTTGGCTTGTAGTCGGGCTTGCCTTGCGCGATCACCACAATATGATCGAGCAGAACGATGTCTTCCGCGCCGTCAGAAACGAGAACATCGGCGGTGATGGTATCGCCCGGGTGCAACTCGCTCAGGATGCCGGGGTCTTTCAACTTGTACGGCATGGTCATCGCGTCCATGTAGCCGGGGATGGCGTCACCGCTGATCATCGCCTCGCCCGTTGCGGGGTTGGTGGAGACGACCTTTCCGCGCAGATGATAGACCTTGAAATTTGCGGCGGAAGACTGTGCTTCAGGTGTCGGCGCCGAGTGGCAGCCGGCAAGCATGACAACTGCAACAAGTGTGCTGGCCAAGAATGTCCGCATCTGCATCCAGTGTACATCTGGTGGACTGACCATTGGTGCGGAAGCCTGTGGCGAGTGCCGGGCAAGGTGTTGAGCAACCATGACGAAATCGGAGCTGAGACACGCGCGCACCGGAGAGCGTATAACGCTGGAATGGAGCATTTTGAGGGGCCGGCGGCACAGGTGGACGACTGTCTGCGCGCAGGTGGACTTGTGGTAACGGCCAGCGAGCGCGCGGCAAGGGCGCTGACGGCGGCTTTTCATCGGGCACGGCGGGCTGACAGGCTGACTGCGTGGCCGGCTCCTCGGATTCGGCACTGGCAAAGCTTCGTTCGCGAAGCATGGGACGAAGCTGGCCAAGGGGCCGGACAAGATGACCGGCTGATTTTGAACGCACTGCAGGAGCGGGCGCTGTGGGCCGAGATTGTGGGTGCGAGCGGCGCAGGAACGGCACTGCTCGAAGCTCCCCGTCATCGCATGGCGGCCATGGCCATGGAAGCGCACGCGCGCTTATGCGCTTACGCGCCGCAGCTTCTTAATGAAAGCGCGCGTGCCGGATGGCAGGCCGATGCCGCGGCATTCAGCAGCTGGTTGAGCGAGTTTGATACCGCCTGCCGCGAGAGAGGGCTGATGAGCGCGGCGCGGCTGCCGCAGGAACTGCGTTCAGCATTGCCGCATGAGGAAGCGCGGCCGTTGCTGCTGCTCGCCGGCTTCGATCGCCGTATGCCGGTGCAAACGCAAGTATTCGATGCATGGGGACGATGGACTGAGGCTTCAGCAGGCCCGGCAGCGCGTGAAGTGAGCTTTTTTGAGGCCGCCGATGAGCAGGCAGAATTGGCATCCTGCGCCGCATGGTGCCGCAGGATGCTCGACGAGAACTCCCATGCGAGGCTCCTCGTAGTTTCACAAGATATTTCCGAGCGGCGCGGCGAGATCGAGCGCGCATTTCTGCGATCGAATGGGGCGGAGGATTTTGAATTCTCGCTTGGCGTGCCGCTTGGGCAGATGGCGCTGGCGCGCGGCGCACGCCTTGTGCTGCGCTGGCTCGCCCAGTCGATCGAAGATCCGCTCGAGGAGCATGAAGTCGACTGGCTGCTTGCGAGCGGGCAAACAGCCGGGAGTGACGCGGAGAGTTATGCGCTCACCGGCTTTATGCGGGCGCTGCGCCGGCGCGGGCTGGAGCGGACGCGCTGGAGTCTGGAATCCCTTGTGGCGCAGCGTGTGGGCGTGAGCCTTCCTGCGGCGTGGGTTGGACGCATGCGGCAGGCCAGAGGGCGGCTCGAGGAGTTTAATCGACGTCCGCAAAGCCCGCTGGCATGGGCAGAGCTGGTGCCGCAGTTGCTCGAGATGACGGGCTGGCCGTACCCAGAGGGTTCCCGGCGGCCGCTCAGCAGCGCGGAGTTCCAGGTGCTGCAGCGCTTCCAGCAGACGCTCGAAGATTGCGCTTCGCTCGGCTTCGATGAGCGGCGCATGAGCTGGGATGAGTTCCTGAAAACACTTGGCCGCGCGCTGGACGAGACGCTGTTTGCGCCCGAGTCGCACGACGCGCCGATTCAGATTGCCGGGCCCGCAGAGTCGGCGGGGCTCACGGCCGATGCGGTGTGGTTTCTGGGCGCAAATGAGGACGCGTGGCCGTCTGCCGGCTCGATGCATCCGCTGATTCCGTTCGACGTGCAGAGCCGGTATGAAATGCCGCACAGTTCGGCCCAGCTTGACTGGGAGGTTGCGCGCGCTGCGACGCAGCGCCTGCTTGCCTCCGCGCCCGAGGTGCGCTTCAGCTATGCGCGGCAGGCCGAAGGCGTGGAGATGCGCCCTTCGCGGCTTGCAACGCAGTGCGCGGGCCGTTCGCAGCCTTTGCCTGCAGAATTCGCGGGCCCACAGGCCGCCGAGCCGGTTGCTACGGCCTTTGAGGACTCCAGTCAGATTCCGCTGGCTGCCGCGGGCACGGGCGGTGGCTCATCCGTTCTTACTTTCCAGTCGCAATGCCCGTTTAAAGCTTTCGCGACGGCGCGCCTGAACGCGCAAGGATGGGAACCTGCGCAGGTTGGGCTTACGCCCGCGGTTCGCGGAAAGCTGCTGCACGAAGTTCTGCACTCTGTATGGGCTGGGGTGCCGGCAGGGATTCGCACGCATGCTGAGCTTGCGGCGAAGACCGATTTGCGCGGCTTTGTGGCGGAGCACGTTGGCCACGTGCTGCGCGAGCAATTGCCTGCTGGTGTGCGCGAGCAGGCGCCACAGCGGTATCTCGAGCTCGAAGAGATGCGTCTAACTGCGCTGGTAACCGAATGGCTGGAGTTTGAATGTGCGCGCGTTCCGTTCGACGTGGCGCGAACCGAGCTGGATGTGACGCGATCCATCGCCGGACTTACGCTCAAGCTGCGCCTCGACCGCATCGACCGATTGAGTGACGGCTCGCTGCTGGTGATTGACTACAAGACCGGTGACGTATCGCCGAAGGTTTGGGAGATGCCGCGCCCGGACGATGTGCAGTTGCCACTGTACGCAGGTTTTGGGCTGGATGAGCAGCTTCGGACCGAATTGCAGCAGGAATCCGGCAACGCAAGTGAGGACGAAACAGCCGGTCAGGTGGGAGGACTGGTGTTTGCGAAGGTGCGCGCAGGCAAGATGTGTTTCGATGGCCGCGTTGGCGATGCGAAGGCAACATTGCTCGCCGATCTTCGCCCAACGAAGGGGCTGGTAAAAAGAAAACTCACGGCGGAGGAGATGGATGGCTGGCGTCAATACATTGAGAAGATGGCGAGCGATTTTGTCGCCGGCTGTGCGGAAGTCGATCCGCGTGATCTAAAGACTTGCGAGCGATGTGACCTGCACGCAGTGTGCCGGATCGAGGAAAACCGGCCAATCGTAGATGATTCTGGAGCCGACGCTGAGATCGAGGAGGCCGGCGATGAATAGCACGGCTTTGCGAATCCTGCCTCCAGATCAGGCTGCGCGCGAGCGCGCACTCGACGCGAGCCGCTGCGTGCTGGTGCAGGCGCCGGCGGGTTCCGGGAAAACCGATCTGCTAACGCGGCGGTTCTTGCGCCTGCTCGGTGAGGTAGACGACCCCGGCGAGATTGTTGCCATTACTTTTACGAAAGCTGCGGCAGCGGAGATGCGTCACCGCATCATTGCCGAGCTGGAGAGAGCTGTGCGAGCTGTTGGCACGGATGAGAGTTCTGGTGCGGATGGTGAGCTTTCCATGGAAGCGCTGGCGGTGCGCGCTCTTGAGCGTTCAGGTGCGCGCGG
>JASIJW010000005.1:0-5997 GCA_030050035.1 Acidobacteriaceae bacterium
CGTGGTGGGCTTTGCCGAGGAGGATCTCCGCCGTTTCCGCCGCTATATCCGCGAGCCGTATGGCATGGTGCTGGTCACCGGTCCCACCGGCTCGGGCAAGACGACCACGCTCTACGCCGCGCTCAACGAGATCAAGAGCGACGAAGACAAGATCATCACCATCGAGGATCCGGTCGAGTACCAGATTCGCGGCATCACGCAGATTCCAGTGAACGAGAAAAAAGGGCTGACATTTGCGCGCGGCCTGCGCTCGATTCTGCGCCACGACCCGGACAAGATTCTGGTCGGCGAAATCCGCGACCAGGAGACGGCGCAGATCGCCATCAACTCCGCGCTCACCGGCCACCTGGTGTTTACCACCGTCCACGCGAACAACGTGGTGGACGTGCTGGGCCGTTTTTTGAACATGGGCGTCGAGGCGTACAACTTTGTCTCCGCGCTCAACTGCATTCTGGCGCAGCGGCTGGTGCGCACCATCTGCGACTACTGCGCGCGCACCGTCCACTATGACGATGAGACGCTCGTTGCGAGCGGACTCAATCCGAACGAGTGGCGCGGCTTTGGGTTTCGCGAGGGCATGGGCTGCATGGAGTGCGGCGGCACGGGCTATCGCGGCCGAACTGCGATTCACGAGCTGCTCGAACTGACCGATGCCATCCGCGAGATGATTCTGGAGAAGAAGCCCACCTCCGAAGTGCGCAAGCTGGCGCAGAAAGAAGGCATGACGTTCCTGCGCGAGTCGGCGCTCGAGCGCGTTCGGCGCGGGTTCACGACGCTCAAGGAAATCAACAAGGTCACGTTTATTGAAGCCTCGCGGTAAAGCAGGGACCAAGAATCAACGGACCGGGAATCAAGAGATCGGGAATCGCGAGATCAGGAATTAAGAGATCAAGGGAACGAGAGAACGAGGAAACAGCGAAAGAATGGCTGCGATTTTGGATAAAGCCAGGACGAAGGTGACGGCCGGCGCCCAGACTGGCGGCCGGCCACCGGCTGCCGTGGAGGTTGCACCGGAGGGGGTTCTGGCCGCGGCTCAATCGTCCGCAGGCAGCGCCCCCACCTACGCCTACGTTGCACTGCCGGCCGGCGCGCTTACACCCGGCATCGAAGGGACCAATGTACACGCACCGGACGTGGTTGCCGCGGCGATTCGCGCCGCGCTCGACGAGCTGTCGCCGCGCAAGCGCTCCGTCACTCTGGTGCTGCCTGACACTGTAGTGCGCGTCTTCGTGCTCGACTTCGACGCCTTTCCCGCGAAAGCTGCCGAGGCGTTGCCGGTGCTGCGCTTCCGGCTGCGCAAGATGGTGCCGTTCGATGTGGAACATGCGGGCGTCAGCTACCAGATTCTGTCAGAGAACAAGAGCGAGTGCCGCGTGCTGGCCGCGATTCTTCCCGGCACGGTACTGGCCGAGTATGAGGCCGCGGTGCGCACCGCCGGCTACGAGCCGGGCGCTGTGCTGCCCGCGAGCCTGGCCGCGCTTGAAACCGTGGATTCGCTCGACGCCGTGCTGATTGCCAACCTGAGCCGGCAAGCCATTACGACGACCATTGCCTCCGGCGAGGATCTGCTGCTCTATCGCACGCTCGACCTGCCCGAGGACCCGGCGCTGCGCCTTGAGGAGATTCAGCGCAGCATCGCCGTGGCTGCGGCCTATTTCGAGGACAAGCTGCAGGCCCGGCCCGGCCGGCTGTACTACTCCGGCAACGCGCCAATCGACGAATTTGCGGCGTGGGTCAGCGATGCCGAGTTGCCAGTTTTGGGACTTGTTGCTCCGCCTGAGAGCGGAGCCATGACAACACTGCACGGTGCGAGCACCGCCGGCGTGGCAGGCGCGCTGGCATTGCATCAGCGCGAAGGGCAACGCGAGGGGGGCATCCGGTGAGGATTGCGCTCAATCTCGCTTCTCGGCCCTACGCCGATCTTGGCCCGGCGATGCACCGGCTGCGCATTGGCATGGGCGTGCTGGTCGCTATTTGCGCGGCGCTCGTTCTAGGCTTGCACGCCGTGCACAACAAGGCGGAAGCCGCTCGCGCGCGCGAGCACTCGCTCGATGGCAAGCTTGCAGGCGTGAACGCTGAACGCCAGGGCTATATGCGAATGATGCAACAGCCGGACAATGCCACCCTGCTGCGCCAGGCCGCGACGCTCAACCAGATTTTCGACGAGAAGGCTTTTTCATGGACGCTGGCGATGGAAAATCTCGAAACCGTGCTGCCCGGGGGCGTGCAGGTGACTACGCTTGAGCCGATCCGCGACAAGGCAGGGCAGATCACGCTGCACCTGCGCGTGGTGGGGCCGCGCGATCTCGCCGTCGACCTGGTGCGCAACCTCGAGCATTCGAAGCGCTTTCTTGCGCCCCGCATCGTGGGCGAAAACGCTGAGGCTGCGGGCAATGGCCCCAATCGTCCGGCCGAGCCGGTGAGCCCTACGAATCGCTTTAACTTCGACATTCTGGCTGAGTACAACCCGCCCACGCCGGAAGAGCGCAAGGCTGCAAAAGTCGAAAAGCCTCAGGGCCCGGAGAGTCAGCCTGAGCAGCCGGACGAAGCACCGGCAGGCGCGCCCGCAAGCGAGCGTCGCGGGCCGCGCTTCCAGACCAACGCGCCTCAGCCGCTGCGCAATCCGCGCATGACGCCGATGCCGCCGCAACGCCAACCAAACCCTGCACCCAACTCCGTGCTGACGACACCGAACCCGAACGGAGGGCCGCAATGAGCGATCGCACGTCAGTTTCGCGTGAACGGCTGTCCTCGCCGCTTACGTGGCATTACGTGGGCTTCGGTTTGGCGCTGGCGCTGGCGATCGGCCTGTCGATCCGGCTGGGACTGGACTGGGCCTCTATTGACCGCCATGCCGAGCAGGTCGTCGCCAACAAGCAGATTGAGTTGAAGGCCATGGAGCTGCAAACGGCGCCGCTGCGTGGGCTGGACGCCAAAGTAGAGGGGACCCGCGACCAGATGCGCGACTTTTACGATAAGCGCATTCCGCCGAATTACTCTTCCATCTCGAACGCCATCGGCGATCTTGAGGTGAAATCCGGCGTGAGGCTGTCGCGCGTGGGCTATACGCAGGGCAAGCCAGGGTCCGATCTGACAGAGATTACTATCGATGCGGGCATCAGCGGCGACTATCCGCAGGTCATGCGCTTCATCAACGGCCTTGAGCGTGACCAGACGTTCTTTGTGATTCGCGCCATGTCGCTCACCGGGCAACAGGGGGGTCTGGTGAACTTGCGACTGCGCGTCTCCACGTGGCTGCGGCCCGCCGCTGCAGCCGCCAGCGGCCTGCCCACTACGCCACAGGCCGATCAGGAACAAACCGGGCAAGAACCGGTCCCAACGGGCGCCACGCAGGAGGAGCAGTAATTATGGCGATGCGTGTGGGCGCTGAAAACAAGAAGCAGCTTTACATCGTTGTTGCGCTGTTTGCGGTGATTGCGATTGTTGGCGGCAAGGAACTCTACAACACTATTGCCGGCCCTTCGACGGAACATCATGCACCGCCTCCCGCGCGAGCGGCGGCGCCGGCCGCGGCAACTCCTGCTGCCGGGCCCGAGGCCGAAAAGATCTCCAATGCCAGCATCGATCCTTCGCTGCACTTCGACAAGCTGGCGCAGAGCGAGGATGTGGAGTACGCGGGCACGGGCCGCAACATTTTTTCGGCTGAGTCGGCGCCGGTGCCGATTCCTGCGCCGGTCAAGACGGCGCGCAACAACAACACTGGCCCGAGCGTGGCGGTTCCAACCGGCCCTCCACCGCCGCCAAAGCCGCCGACGATCGACCTCAAGTACTTCGGCTATGAGGAATCTCCGGACAAATCGCTGAGGGCGTTCTTCCTGCACGGCGACGACATCTTTATGGCCCGGCCCGGCGACGTGGTAGACCATCGCTACAAGGTCGACGCTATCCGTCCGATGAGCGTGGACGTGACGGACCTGGCGTACAACAACACGCAGACGCTTACGCTAGCGCAATTCTGAGTTGCTGCAGGCCACGAGCTATTCGCCGCCGTCCAACTCCGATTCCTTATTCGTCGGGATCCGTCACGCTTGGCGCGGAGCCGGTGATTTTTGAGAAGCAGTAACTCGGTTTCTCGAATGGAAAAACTGAGGCATTTTTGCAAGGGCAGGAGCAGAGAATCCGCTCCTGCCTTTCTTGCGGGCTTTCGCACCGGCCGCGGCAATCTCGAAAAAACCGAGAAGGATTCCGCAGTCAAACGTTGCCGGCGTAACTGCCTTCAGAATCCTTCCGCTTGGCCAAAGCGTCGGCGCAACTGGCAACAAAAGCCAGGATCGTTTGCGGCATGACTGGTTTGGTAAGGACATTCACGACGTATCCGCAGGACAGGGACGCTTCAACCAGTTTAGCGGCGCTGTCATGCCCCGTTAGCAGGAGCACCCGGCAGCCGGAATAATTCTCAGCAAAATAGCGCGCAAGCTCTATGCCATTCATCCCCGGCATCATCACGTCGGATATAACAGCGTGAGGCTTAAAGAGTATGGCTGCCTCGACGGCTTCCCTGCCGTTGTAGACAGCCATCGATTCGTACCCGCCCCGAGTCACAATCAGTGCCAGGGTGTCGGCAAGAGTCCGCTCATCATCCACAATGAGCACCCTGATGCCTTGCGGAGCCATGGTCGCCTCCTTTTGAGGGCTTCAATAGCCCAAGTGCAGGACCAGAGAATACTACTCAAGAGGGCTCGTGGTGTATTGGGGTTTTCCCGGGGAGACGAGCTGCACGTGGCGGATCTTGCGCCTGAATCAGAATGCCGGCGCAAAGCTGTTTGCCATTGAACCCTTCCTTTCCGGAGGATCAAGCTGCCATCGATGGTGCAGCTTCCCACTTGTATGCGCCGCTCAAATCACTGTGAGCAATTCTTCGAAAAAGCCACCGATCTGATATTCAACGTCGACGAAGTGGATTTCCAGAATCCAATGACGCTTCTGACCGTTCTCGTTGAGCGAGCGCATCGGCAAATGGCTTTGAGGGTGAATGTAAAGAGTCACTTTGTCGCCGGCGATTTTTTCGTGCGGGAACTGTCCGATCAGGTGGCCGGCAATCGGCCCGCCGAACTCCCAACCAAATTTGTGCGCAAGAGATACCGCATGAGCAAATAACTGGCTCGCAGTGATATCGGGAGTTTGGTGGAAATATCGCTTTCCCTCCGCAAATGCCGTGCAGACGTCATCCCGTAATTTAAGCTTGCGCGGGTCGGAGCCGATGACGAATGTCCGCCCGAAATCGGCTTCCCAGTCTTCAAAAACCGGCCCGAGATCAAGAAAAATAATGTCGTCTTCACCGACCATCAGGTCGGTTGGATTCTCCGCATAGGGCGCCAGCGTATTCCTGCCTGCGCGCACGATGCGTTTGTGCCAGTACGTCGTGATTCCGTACATCTCTTTGGCAAGTTCATAGATGTCTTCATTCAACTGGCTCTCGCTGATGCCGGGACGAATTAAGCCGCGTTCTTCAACTTCGCGGAATAGCCGCTCAGCTTTACTTTGAGCAATGCGGAGTTCTGTAACGCGGTGCTCTTCGAAAGCGTTCACAGAAAGGGCGTCTGGCAAGGGATTACACCTCACCACTATTTATAGTGGTGCATGGGGGATTTAAGCGAACATGGAAATCGGTCGCGGACAGTCGAGACGTACGTTGATTGCGGTGGCGCTCGTTGCGGCGGCATGCTGGAGCGTGCTCGCCGATCGAACAATAGCGGTAGCCCAGGAACCCCCCAGCATTGTCGGCAGTTCACCCTTGTACGGTCTATCCGGCGCAACGGGGTGGATCAATTCAAAACCCCTGACCACGAAAGAACTCAAAGGCAAGGTTGTTCTTGTCGATTTCTGGACTTATTCGTGCATCAACTGTTTGCGCTCCTTGCCCTACATACGAGCCTGGGCTGACAAGTATAAGGACAGCGGGCTGGTCGTCATCGGAGTGCACACACCGGAGTTCGACTTTGAGAAAGAGCTGCCCAACGTGCAAAAAGCTGTCCA
>JASIJW010000365.1:0-12086 GCA_030050035.1 Acidobacteriaceae bacterium
CTATGGAGAACGGACAATACGCTCAAAGCGTCACAAAACACCGGTTTCCAAAAACACTCTCTCGGCAGACGCTCCTTTTAGCAAAAGCGTTTTCGCCGTTTTCTCCTTCTTCACTTGTTCAAGCGCTTTCGCGATCACGACATCTTCCACTTCTGTGGGCACAACAACAACTCCGTCGATGTCCCCGAAGATAATATCCCCGGGCCTAATTGTGACCCCATTGACCTCAATCGGAATTCGAAAGTCGACTACGTGTCCACGACCGCGTTGATCTTGCGCGTAACTCCCATAACAAAAGACTGGAAAGTTCATCTCGAGGATCCCGTTCGTGTCGCGCGTGTAGCCGGCTAGAACGGCTCCAGCGGCTCCGCGCACGCGTGCAGCCGTACTCATCAACTCTCCCCACAACGCATAGGTAGGAGACGATCCCGATGCAACATACACCTCGTCCTCTTTTATAGAGTCAAGCGCCTTAAGCATTAGGCCGAACGGCGCATCGATCGGCTCGGTGACGTCAGTCTCAAAAACCGTCATGGCGCGCCCGCAGACTACCATTCCCGAACGAAGAGGCCTGCACTCTGGCATCAAAAATTGATGGTGATGCCCCAGCAAATCGAGAACATCGCCGATGATTGCAGTAAAGAGGCTAGTGCGCATCTCCTGAAATAACTCAGAATCAATCTTTACATTCATATGTTCTCCGTGTTTCGGTGATCAGACATAGAAGCCAGTTCGGCGACTCGTCAGACCTGGATGCTTGTCCAACTCTTCTTCCACCAGATCGAATCCGAGGCCTGGGCGATTATCCAGCTCAAAGACACCGCTACATACTGGCAACGGGCGATCAAGAACTCTGTCACGCCAAGGTACATCCGTGACCATGAACTCCTGAAGGAAGAAATTTGGTATCGAAGCCATCACATGCGCCGCCGCAATTGTTGAAATGGGGCCATTGGGATTATGGGGAGCGACCGCCACATTGAATGCTTCACACATGGTCGCAATTCGCTTCATTTCTCCAATGCCGCCGCAACGGGTAATGTCAGGCATGAGATAATCCGCGGCGTGCTTCTCGAGAATGTGCCGCGCCATAAAGCGTGAGTGTAAGCGCTCTCCTACGCACACCGGCAGCGGAATTTTTTGGCGAATAGCGGCGATCTCGTCCGGAAACTCCGGACCCGCGGGTTCTTCATACCACATGCAACGAATGCCAGCCGCCGCAATACGCTGTGCCATTTCAATCGCGGTGGGCGCATTCATCAACGCATGGGTTTCGATGGCGATAGGAAAGTCTTCGCCAACCGCTTTTTGCACGGCGACAAGCCGCCGGATCGCCAATTGTTTTTGGGCTTCGGTTAGCCCGAGATTTTCTGACAGATCCTCTCCGTACCAATAATTGATGTGTGCAAAAGGGTCCATTTTGCACGCAGAGAAACCGAACTCTCTCACTTTTAATGCCTGTGCCGCATAATCCTCCGGTGTTCCCGTACCTCCGAGAAACCAATAATTCGCGTACAGCTTAATCTGTTTGCGATAAGCTCCGCCGAGCAAATCGTAGATAGGCAGTTTGGCACGCTTACCTGCAATGTCCCAAAGGGCTATATCGATGGCACTAATTGCGGAAAGAACGGGACCGGCTTGTCCGACCCAATTGAAATCGCGGTAGAGCTTTGTCCATATGTAGTCGATGCGCGTAGGATCTTCGCCAACGATCGTTTCTCCTGCATGTCTGCAGGCCTCGAGTACCATCGGACTTCCAGGCCAGTTGGTACCTTCGCCGATCCCGGTGATACCTTCATCCGTGTAGACTTTTAGGAAGATCCAGTTGTATTTGATGCCTTCGACGAGCCAAGTCCTGACGTCCGTAATCCGCATGCAGTCGATTTCCCTTCACGCCTAAACTCCAAGATCGCAAAAATCATCAGGTACGACCAATTTGGATTACCACGAATTGTGGCGGATGGCCGGCCATTCTGTCAAGCCGGGAGGCTATGCGGTTAACTCGAAGTATCCACTACAATAGACATTACGAGATTTCTTTTGGGCATTGCCCTCGGAGGTAGATGGATTGTGCCAAAGAAGCGAGCCAGGAGGTCCGACCAATCGTCCATGGAACACAAGCAGCGCAGCTTTGGCCCGGCGGACACTCTTTCATCATTGAGGGCATTTATCGAGAATGGTAACTATACACCGGGCATGATGCTGCCCACGGAGCGAGCGCTTGCCGAGAAGCTCGGCGTTGGCAGACCCGCCATTCGCGAGAGCATTAAGGCGCTGACTATTCTCGATGTGCTGGAAAGTCGGCGCGGTGACGGGACATACTTGAAATCGCTCGATGGACTGCGCGCGGGATGGCCAAGCAAGGTTGAGTTAAGTGCTAGGGATTTCAGCCTTTTGGATCTGCTTGAAGTAAGAAAGATGTTTGAACCAAGAGCAGCAAAATTGGCCGCCATACGTGCTACCGAAGCTCACTTAAAGCAGATTGAAGCGCAGCGCATTGAGGTAGAGAAAGCCAAAAACTGGGATGCAATTGCAGAGCACGATCTGCTTCTTCACACGGCCATCATTGAGGCGGCAGGAAACTCGATTTTGATTGAATTGAACAGTGCACTGATGCGCCTGCTTCATAGAAGTCGTCAGATTACTGGAGCTCGAGCACCGGACCAAGTCCAAATGCTAGATGCCCATACCAGAATCGTAGAGGCCATACTAAAAGGCGACGGCGACGAGGCAGAGAAAGCGATGCTTGACCATCTGCACCGAGTTGGACTCGATCTGATCTCAGAGCGCAAGCGATAGTGTGCAGCGATGAATCGCACAGTATTAGTTGACAGAATTAGAGCATAGTTTTAATCTGCGGCATGACCAATATTTTTTGGTATTACCTGCAGCCAGGACGTCCTGATAATGAAGTCGAGCCAGGTAGCGTTCGGTGCGGCAAAGGGATTGTGTGGGTGGCAGAGCGCGTTCCTTATTACCTCTAAGGAAGGATCGATTGTTGAGCGATGAATTGGAAAGTGGAGACGGTGCTCAAGAGGCAATTTGATACACGGTTCCAACAAAGCCTTCGTTGGATCGCCATTTGTTTAATTACAGTAGCAGCTTTTTCTTCAGCTGCTGCTTTTTCCCAGTCGAGTGTTATTACCGCTGAATTGGCGTCGACACCGCCCATGGGATGGGCAAATTGGAATAGCCTCGGATGCAATTATGACGAAAACACGATTCGAGCTATTGCTGATCGCATGGTTACTTCGGGAATGAAAGATGCTGGATACACTTATCTCATCATTCAGGAGTGCATCGTACCGGCGGGTCACCGTGCCCCGGATGGAACGCTTCTGCCCGACCCGCAAAAATTTCCTCACGGGTTACCGGCGCTTGTTGAGTACATCCACTCCAAGGGATTGAAGGCGGGTATCTACACTGATGTCGGTCCTAAGACTTGTGCTGGGTATGAGGGTAGTTTTCAGCATGAGGAACAGGACGCCAGAGCCTTTGCATCGTGGGGTATTGATCTCATCGAAGAGGACTTCTGTTACAAACCATCAGGCTACACTGCGGCACAACTCTACAGCAGGATGCGTGATGCGATCGCTCAAACTCATCGTCCGATGCTTTTCTACATTTGTAATTGGGGCCGTCAGATGGCATGGACCTGGGCGCCGAAGCTCGGCAATGTGTGGAGAAGCACAGACGACATCGGTGCGCCTGGCCACGCCGAATGGGCGCGCATTCTTCGCAATTTCGATCAAAATGCATTCCATGCTTCTAGCGGCGGCCCAAACCACTGGAGTGATCCGGACATGCTCGAGATTGGTGTCCCAAGCATCAGCGCCCTAGAGGAACAATCGCAATTTAGTTTATGGGCTATATCTGCTGCGCCGCTATGGGCAGGAAACGATCTACTCACCATGTCACTGCAGACGCAACAGACCCTCACCAATCGCGAAGTCATCGCTGTTGATCAAGATCCGCTCGGTCAGCCAGGCACTCTCGTCTTGCAGGCGAAGCCGGGACTTCAGGTGTGGGCGCGACATTTAGCAGGAGAGGATCGGCCCCAGGCAGTCCTTCTTTTCAATCGAACCTCGGAACTCGCGAAGATGCATATTCAATGGGAAGATCTCGGGATCTACTCTCCGGCGCGAGCGCGCGATCTGTGGGCTCACCGGGATCTTGGCGTCCTTGAGGGTTACTCGGCTGACGTTCCCGCCCATGGTGTTGTCCTGCTTCGAGTTGACCCGCAGGCTAATTAGACATCGATCCCCAATCGCTTCACGCCGATCGAGGATCAGCTCGGCAGTACCGTTCATATCGATACGAAAATCCTCGTAGGATCCATGCAGTGCGGATACGACCTCCGTTCTTCGATCGAAATCCCGGGATACAGCTCAGCGGACGGTCCCACGATTCTGGCAACGTGTACTCCGGCTTCTGGGTCCAATCAGGAACCGGCAAGCAGAACCTGATTAAGAGGGCCTCGGCCGCACCGGCGAAAACTGCGGCGGTGGTTCGAACGCGAAGAAGTCCGCTGTCTGGTACCGGTAGAATTCGCGCAGGAACTCGATGCACTAAAGTCCTGCCATCAAATACATTTTTGTTGCCACTCTAGGGATACATTTTGGTTGCGACAAAATGCCATCTCGTCATCACCAACATCCAGCCACTCCCAGCGACATTGAAAAATAGCTGAAGCAGGTTCCCGATGATTTCTTCGACACGACCATCGTCTACGAGGCACATCAGCGCCAGCTGATAGCTGGAAGAAGATGCTAGAGCGGTGTTCCAATGCCAATGTGATCAGCAACCTTCAATGAAACTCCCAAAATCATAGCTACTCTGGTTTTGTATGGCCTATGGTCTTTCCGCAGAGCCGTTTATCTAATCGATGGCGTGGTCGGTTTTGATATCTATGCCGTTCCAGGCTTTTTGCTGTGTCCACATCTGCGCAGGAGCGCTCCAGAATTCATCCGTCTCTGGCAGTCCCAGCGGCAACCATGCAGCAGAGCAGAGATAGAGGCTTCCGGTGGAAATATAAGGCTCCCCAATGGACGGCTGGTGGCCAGCAAAGCCAATGGTGAGCCAACCCTTGTCGTCGAAGGTGCCTTTAGCGCTGATCTGACGCATCATCACTGCGGTGAGCGCAGCCCGCACCTGCGGCGGGCTGACGCCCTCGGGCAGTTGCTTACGCAGAGACATCTCGGCCAAGTGCTGGAAAGCCCCAAAGCGATATGCGAGCGAACGGCCGATGGGAGGGTATGTGCCCTCGGGGCTGATAAGACGCTCTTGGATGGCTGCATAGCGCCGCGCCCGCGCCAGGATGGCCTCGCGAAACGCAGACCAGCGGTGAGCCTCTGCACCCAGAGCATCGAAGATGTTCAGCATCATAGGCTGGATCACAAAGCTGTTGTAATAATCCCAGTGGAAGTGCGGCCCGTCGCCGTAGATGCCGTCGCCCACATACCACTGCTGAAGTGCACGCAGCGCGTAATCGACACGCATTGCATCCCAGGTTTCTCCAACCTTGCACAGGAAGGCCTCGACCATCGCCGAGAAGAGCAGCCAATTATTGAATCCGGGCGTCACCTTGCGCGTGTCGCGCATGGCCTGCACTAAATTCTGCTGGGTCGCATGATCGAGCTTGGCCCAAAGCTCGTTAGGAGCGCGAACCACGGCCAAGGCAAGAAAGGCTGTGTCCACCAACGACTGATCGTTGCTGCCGAAATTGAGAGCGTCTGGAGATTTCGGGTCAGTGCCGTAGCGGATGGCCAATCGCGCCCACTCGCGATAGCGGGCGCGCAATTTCTCTTCGTCGGTGTTTGTACTGGGTGCGCTCTCCAGCCACGGAGACAGCCCGCACAGCAAGCGGCTCACAGCCTCAAGATGAGTGGATTGTGCACGTGCCTCTTCCATACCCTTGGTCGCTTCAACCGGCATGGTGGCGCGCAGCTCTTGCCGGCTAATGGCCTCAAGCACTGGCTGCGAAACGCGTTCGACAACTTTGATCCATCTGGCGCGATCATCGGCGCCGTTCCCGGAGTCCGGCTGGACCGCGGCTTCAGCTTTGGCCGCCGGTCCAATGAGCAGCGGGGTTGACGCGAGGAGCGCGCTCTTCAAAAAAGACCGCCTTGAGGCGTCATCCTTTGATTGCATCTCAATTTCTCCTTCGTACACCGATCCTGTCGCCCCCACTTACGTACGTTCACTCCCGCCAGATACATCTTGATCAACGCTTCCTCATTCTGTGCTGGCCTCAGACATTGATGGCGGAGCGTCCTCGGGCGCGCTTCCCCATTGCCTATTTGGAGCGTCGCCCATCTCCAGAACCAGTGTCCCGCCATCCCTGATATCTGAATGAAGGAACCATGGTTTGTTCAGCGGCAGCCCATTCAAGCTGGCGGACTGGATATACTTGTTCTGCGCCGAAACATGGTTGGCGATAATTGTGAACTCCTTGCCATTACCCATCCGGATGGTGGTTCTCGCAAAAATAGGGCTGCCGATCTCATACACCGCACTGCCGGGACATACCGGATAGAATCCCATTGCGCTGAGCACGTACCAGGACGAGGTGGCGCCGCCGTCGTCGTCGCCCGGAATACCTCGTGGGCCATCGCCATACCAGACATCCATCAATTGACGCACACGCCGCTGTGCCTTCCATGGCTCCCCGGAAAAGTCATAGAGATAGGGAATATGAAAGCTCGGTTCGTTACCTTGAGCATACAGGCCGACGAGTCCCGTGGCATCGGGAAACTGATTGAGAAACCGATATTTTGATGTCCCATATTGCTCCACGAACAGACGGTCAAGCTTGTCATTAAATGCCTCGCGGCTTCCAAACAGGCGAATCAGTCCGGCTACATCAAACTGCACGCCGAATGTATAGGTCCACGAATCCATTTCTGTGAAATAGTCGCGCCCGCCCTGTCCTCCACCTAGCGTTGGATCGAAGGGCTCAACCCAATTGCCTTCAGCGGTCTTGGGAGCCATAAAATCAATGGCCGAATTGAAAAGATTCTGATAGTTGTGTGCCAGCTTCGTGAAGTAGGCCGCATCCGCATTTTTCCCCAGCGCCTTGGCTAGCTGGGCAACACACCAGTCGTCGTAGCCGTTTTCAATAGTCACCGACACGGACTGACGCCGCTCCGGAGTCACCTGCCCTATCGTTTCCGGGACACCCCAGCCAAGTGCCGGGAAAAATCCCTTCTCGAAATAGACGCGGTCCAAAGCGGTAAGCGGACCACGGCTCCATGGAATCAACGTGGCTTCGGTGGCGTTCTTCCGAACGCCCGCATAAGCCTGTGCGACGTCGAAATCCCGATAGCCCTTCTCATACAGGTCGAGAAGGAACTCGGCCGCGTGATGGCCGATCATTACGGCCTGCTCGCCGGCGGCGGAAGGAAAGGATGGCATCCAACCACTCTGCTCGTACATACGGACATACGATTGTGCTATATCTTCCTGCCGCGAGGCTTCGAGCAATGTCTGCAGCGGATGTTCGGAACGAAATGTATCCCACAGACCATCGTCAACGTAGAAATCGTGCCCATTCGCATTGTGTACTTTGTCGTCATAGCCGCTGAAATACTTGCCGTCCTCAGTGATGTCAGTCATGCGTAAAAGGGAGCGGTAGAGCGCCGTGTAGAAGATGTCGCGCTGCGCTTCGGTTCCGCCCGTAATTTGTATCTTCCCCAAAGTCTGGTTCCAAACCTCGCGTGTCCTCGCCTTAACCTGGTCGAAATCCCATTGGGGAATCTCCCGCTCGAGATTCCTGCGCGCCTGATCCGTGCTGATGTAGGAAAGGCCAATCCGGACTTCAATAACTTCGCCCGCATGGGTCTCTGCGTCGGTCACGAGGCCAATGTCGTTTCCCGACCGCGTCGGCACATGTTCCAGCTCGCCATCCTGCCAAGTCTGCCAGGAACCGACTGGTCGCGAGAACTCGGCATAGAAGTACTGTCGAGTTCCGCTATTGGGATCTGCCAGCTTCGCCACCGAACCGCCAACCTGTTCGCTGCCTTCAACCGCAGCCGGTCCAACGACGGAAAGGGTCGAGCCATTGCCCAGACTAAATTCCAGATGACCGTGATTGCTGGCAGGGAAGGTAAAGCGATAGTAGGCCGCTTCTGAAGTTGCGGTCATTTCCGCCTTAATGTCCCAACTCTGCAGATCCGCCTCATAGTAGTAAGGCGTTGCTGTTTCAAAGTCATGATCGAAATTCGACGCGTAATCTGCTGCGTGTGTTCCTGACGCTCCCACGGAAGCCATCAAAAGCGCCGGCCCGGCCGGAAATCCGTAGATCTTATCGGCGAGATAGCGATCGGTAATGCCCGGCGTTGTGACCGGATACAAACGTGCCATCCCATGCGGATATTGAAGGTAGGGGATGGTCGCCGAAAGCAACTGACCGATGCCTCCGATGTTCGGGTTAACGTAACTCACGGGATCTTTCCCCGCTCCCAGGGCGAAGCTAGACGCCAGGCCACTCATTATGACGGAAAGGACAAATATGCGTACGACGTCCATCTTGATCGATCTTCGTTTCATAGGCTTGTTTGGAGCGTGAGAGCTGTGCTCAACGGAGTGTGTAAGTGATAGTGTCAGAATCGGTGCTCAGCATCCGGATCAGGTTATAGAAAAGTTTCCTCGCGATTGGGTCGAAAGGGGACGCTTTCACAAGCAACATCTCGCTTGCCAATGCTCTTCCTTTGCCCATGCGCACCTCAACCAGTGGGCTACCACCGATGTTCGTGACATCCTCAGGGGTTTTCAAATAGCCATGAAAATCTAGGGTATCCACCAGTGGCCTAACATCGCTTCGATGGCTATCGATGTGATAGTTCCCTTGGCACACTTGCGGTATATTGCCATTGCCTAGATCCCACCATGCAAGATCGAGCGGCTCCAATCCATCGAACGCAAGCGACTCGGGAACGCGCATGGTTGCAATCTCGGATGCATGTGATTGAAAACCCGTGATCTGATCCGGGAACAGATGTACAAGCTGGCTTCCGGGATGGAGCAGGAGAACACGACCGCCGGCGTTTACAAATCGCCTGACCAAATCCGCGTTTTCCGGCGCTTGCAGAAGCTCCTCGGCGCCTGCAATGACCGCGATGTCGCCCACCTTCAGGTCGTGCAGCGAAGAGCTGGATCGAAAGAAACCCATCTGATGAGGTAAAGTCACATGATTCCACGGGTCGATCAGCACCACTCGGGAGGGTAGGGTGCCGTAGGCCCATTCTGGCGTGGCAATCACAACATCGTAAGAGTTGTCGCTGTGTTGACTGTCATTTGCTTTTAGAAACAGCCGCAGAGTGGCATCTACGCGAGGTGCTGGCAACGCTGCTGGGATCGGAATGGATAGATCTATCCACTGGTTTGAATAGTAGGGAACTTGCCTCGCTTGGGAAAAACCAGACGCAAGGACTTCATTCCCCACCTTGATCTCCCAGCACACTTGGCATGCAGGCAGCGCCAATCCATTCTCAGCGTCATTGACAATGCAAGCGCGCATCTGCAGAAGCGAACCCGCGGAGAAGTGCCTCCCGTACAGCTCTGCGCTGACTAAGACCGGCTGGAGAGCAGACCGCAAAGCATGGTACGTCTCAAATGGATAACACGAGTCGGAGTCCCAGACATTCTTGAACCACGTGAGATAGGCAAAGTGCAAAATACCTGAGCATTCGGAACGATTCGTCCGGCGAATCGCTTCCGCCAATTCTTTTGTCAGGAATGCCTGGCGCTTAAGGAAGATTCCTGGATCGCGATGCTCATAGGCTTCATCGCCGACCAGCGATTGAGGGGTGTAGTGTTTGAAGAGATAGAAGCGTGTTGGGTGCCCGTCATCATTGCGCGGGTAACCTGTCGACATTTCCTGACTGATCAGCGGCCTGCCCGGGTACGAGTTCGTTTTGCCGAACTCACCCTGAAAGTAGTGGAAAAACGATTGATTGTACCAGCCAGGATATACGTGCGCATCGTCGATGTCTCCGTCGTCGAAGCCGCTCGGCCGGATCAGAGTGTCGTATTCCTTTTGCACCGCCTTGCGGCAATAACTGGAATCACAGACCACCGGGCGCGACGGGTCTGTCGCCCGCATCGCCTTGATGGCTCTCGTTAAGATCTCCCACTTTTGACGGAGCTGTTCAGGATTGTTTCGATCAGCCCAAGCGAACTTCATTTCATTATTTACGGTCCAAATGACGATCGAAGGGTGGTTCCGGTATTTGCGAATGAGCGAAATGAATTCATCCTGCCATTCACGGATGAGATCTTCGCTTGGCGGCGCGCCTCTGAGCATCAGCCATGGCCATGTTCCCTCAAAGGAAACCGCCATACCGGCTTCATCTGCCGCAGCTAACCAGGTCCTGCTAAACGGAGCTGTGTGGGATCGTGTCGCTACAACGTTGCCTTCCTTAGCGAGTTTCATGAAGCGGCGCGCCAATACGCTATCATTCGGCCGCAACGCATGCGGAAAATGGTCAGCGCCGCGAAGCCAGAATGGCCTTCCGTTGAGAAGGAGCCTGCCATTTTCTGCGGTGAAAGTTCTGAACCCGAATCGGGTGTTATGCCGGTCCAGAATCTTGTCCTTCGAAATTAGTACGATCTCCAGATCGTAGAGATTAGGATTTTGCGGCGACCACAGTTCAGGCGTAAGGCCAGAAATACTGAAATGGAAGGTTTGATTGGAGACTTCAATCCGTATTGCTTTTGTTGAGGGCAACGAATATAGCAGAGTCTTATCTTTTGTTGAGCGAATCGAGTAGGAGACAAATACGCCTTCTTGAAGAAAGAACTCATTTCCATCGACCGTCACATCGCAATCAAGGCCATCGAGGCGCGGCTGGATATAGACTTCATCTACCTTAACTGGCTCCGTCACAATGAGCTTTACAGGCTGCCAGATGCCGCCTACATCGTGGTACATGCCATGCGGCAGCGAATTCAGCATGGACGCAGTCACCTCTACTGTGACTGCAACTCCTAACACCTTGTCAGGAGTCCTAGGCTCTTTAATTAACCCGACAGCGTGGACTGCGATCACGTTCCGCCCCGGCTTCACGGCCGAGGTTACATCTTGCCTGACTTCACCGAACATGCCGGTGTGCGATGCGATATGGACGCCGTTCACCCATACTTCCGAAATCTTTGCAATCGCGTCAAAGCAAAGCTCAAAACGGCGCTCGGCAAGATCGAAAGGAAGATCGACGTAGTGCCGATACCAAGCGCTTCGAGTGTTTCGCCAGTCGAATGTGTAGCCATCGAGGCGCTTGATCTCCTCCAGGTAGAACTTGTCGGAGGTCCCCTTCAAAGCGGAGACGCTGCTGAGATCAGAAAAGCCGGTTTCGCCATATAGCCAGGTGACGGTGGGCTTCCAAAAGTTTGGCACATCCATCAGGTGCCATCTTCTATCGTCGCAATCGGATGCATGCGGAACCGTGTCTGAATCTTGTTCCTGGTCCGGCAAAAACAACCATTTGCCGTCGAGGGATATTTCCATCCGCGGCTGATCGAATGCTGCGATGCTCGCTGCGATATATCCGGCCCGCTGTTGTGCACGGAGGGACTCGCGGTCAATGCTTCCGGATTGAGGTACCCACACATGATCGCCTATCGCATCTATCGCGGCGATGTCCGTCTGGGTCAGGGAGCGCGTTTGCACATCGCGATACTCCGCAGGCAGCCATCCACCGCCAAGCGATACGCTCCCTTCACCCCAGAGGGCGCCGTCATCGACAATATTGATCCTCGGAAGGGACTCATCGTTTAAGTAAAGCTGGAAGCGATTATCGTGGATAACTGCACGCATCTTGTACCACACTTCGGGTACAGGATGAAATTCAAGTGGAGCAATGCCAAAAAACTTGATGCCCCCGTCCGGAGCATAGCGCGCCAGATAGACATCGTTGTTGTTTCCTCCTCGCAGGGCAAAGACGTAACGCCTGTCGCGATCGAAGCATCTCACTCCTGCCCATATCTGCACCTGTTCAGTTCCTTTCGGCGCCCTGGCATGGAAGAGAAACTCTCCATCCTTCCAACTTTCACTGGCAACCGCAAATCCGTCCTGCAGGATCACGGAATCA
>JASIJW010000366.1:0-6658 GCA_030050035.1 Acidobacteriaceae bacterium
TAGTTATTCGCTTCCTGCCTATCTGAGAACCAGTGTTCTCTAACTTAGCAGGAAAAGCTAGGAGCTAGGAGCTGGCAGCTGGAAGCTTGCATTACCCGCGCGATGGATATACCTTCAGGATCTCCCTCGCAATCACCATGCGCTGGATCTCGCTCGTCCCTTCGCCGATGGTGCACAGCTTCACGTCGCGGTAGTACTTCTCTGCAGGATAATCCTTGATGAAGCCATAACCGCCGAATAATTGCACCGCCTCATCGCAGATGCGCACGGCCGCTTCGCTGGCAAAGAGCTTCGCCATCGACGACTCGCGTGTCACCTTGCGGCCCGCATCCTTCAGTACCGCGGCCCGCTGCGTCAGCAGTCGCGCGGCATCCAGTTCCGTCGCCATATCGGCCAGCTTCCACTGGATGCCCTGAAACTCCGCGATGGCCTTGCCGAACTGCCGGCGCTCTTTTACATACTTGAGCGCAGCATCCAGCGCGCCCCGCCCTATGCCCAGCGCCAGCGCGGCAATCGAGATCCGGCCGCCGTCGAGCACGCGCATGGCGTCGATAAATCCCTCGCCCTCCTTGCCCAGCAAGTTCTCTTCGGGGATTTCGCAGTCCTCGAAGATCAGCTCGCTGGTGTCGCTGGCGCGCAACCCCAGTTTGTTCTCCTTCTTGCCCGGCCGAAAACCTTTCGTCCCTTTCTCCACAACGAACGCCGACAGTCCATGCGTGCCCTTGCTCCTGTCGGTAACGGCAATCACCACCGCCACATCGGCATAGTGGCCATTGGTGATGAAGGTCTTATTGCCATTGAGCACGTAGCGATCGCCTTTTTTCACCGCCGTTGTCCGCGCATTGCTCGCGTCCGAGCCCGAACCCGGTTCAGTGAGCCCCCACGCCGCCAGCCACTCGCCGCTCGCCAGCAGCGGAATGTACTTGCGCCGCTGCGCTTCATTACCGGCAACAAAAATATGATTCGTCCCCAGCGAATTGTGCGCCGCTACCGTAATTCCCAGCGAACCGTCCACTGCCGACAACTCCTCGATAGCCAGCACGTAATCCACATAACCGAGTCCCGCGCCGCTCAACTCCGGCGGAAAGATGATGCCGAGCAGTCCCATCCTGCCGAGCTCTTTGACAACCGCCAGCGGAAACTCACCGGCCTCGTCCCACTTCATCACATTGGGCGCAATTTCGCGCGCAGCAAACGCATGAATCTCGCGCCGCAAAGCCTCCTGCTCCTCGGTTAGCACAAACGGATACAAGCTCTCTTGCTGCTCCATCTCGGCTTCCATAAGGCTCCTAACCAGAAAATCGCTACTCTTTTCTTCTCCCTCAAATAAGATGCCCGGATGCCTCGCCGAGAACTTTCTTTTCCCTCGATCCCTCGGTCCCTTGTTCCCTGTTTTTTACGTCTGCAATACTCCCGGATTAAATCGCGGCACATCCGGATTGAGAGCACACGCTTCCAGCGCTTCCATCAACACTTCGCGCGTCTTTGCCGGGTCAATAATCGCATCGATCCACAGTCTCGCTGCCCCGTAGCGCGGATCGGCCTGCGCGTCATAGCTGGCGCGAATCTCCTCATGGATCGCAGCTTTTTCTGCTTCCGAGAGCTTTTTCCCGTTGCGCTCCAGTTGCCGTGCGCGCACCTCGGCCAGTGTTGCCGCCGCCGAAGCGCCGCTCATCACCGCATACCGCGCCGTAGGCCACGCAAACAGGAACCGCGGGTCGTAAGCCTTGCCGCACATTGCGTAATGTCCTGCGCCAAAACTGCCGCCGACGATTACCGCGATCTTCGGCACCACGCTCGTGCTCACCGCCGAAACCATCTTCGCGCCGGCGCGGATAATCCCCGACCACTCCGCATCCTTGCCGACCATGAAACCGTTCACATCGTGCAGAAAAATCAACGGCACCAAATTCTGGTTGCAATCCATGATGAAGCGCGCTGCCTTCTGCGCACCCTCGGTATAAATCACGCCGCCAACTTCAATCTTCATTGCGCCCGCATTCGGCCCTATTGCCACCGTGTCGCGCTGATTGGTCTTCTCATTGGCCACGATGCCGACCGCGCGGCCGCCAATCCATGCGTAGCCGCAAATAACGGTGCGGCCAAACTCCCGCTTGTACTCATCGAACTCGCTGCGGTCCACAATGCGCGCAATCACTTCGCGCATGTCGTAGACGTTGGTCGCGCCGGGAGCCGGATTCATCAGCCCGTAGATATCCTCAGCGGCAAATCGCGGTGCATCGCGCTCAGCATCGAATTCGCGCCTGCGGAAGACCTCACCAGACGGTGTGCTTCGCTCACCAATCTTCTCCACCAGCGCCCGCAGCCGCGCCAGACACAAATCATCATTCGGCTCCTTGAAGTCCACCGTGCCGGAAATTTCGGCATGCATCGCCGCGCCGCCCAGTTCTTCCGCATCGGTCTTCTGTCCGATGGCTGCCTGCACCAGCGACGGCCCGGCAAGAAACAGTCCCGACCCTTCAGTCATCAGTACAGTGTCCGTCATCACCGGAAGATACGCGCCGCCCGCCACGCACATGCCCATGATGGCCGTGATCTGCGGAATGCCCATCGCACTCATCACCGCGTTGTTGCGAAAGATGCGCCCAAAGTCGTCCGTGTCGGGAAAAACATCCTCCTGCAGCGGCAGAAAAACACCGGCCGAGTCCACCAGGTACAGCGTAGGAATCCGGTTCTCCATCGCGATGATCTGCGCGCGCAACACTTTCTTGGCCGTCATTGGGAAAAATGCGCCCGCCTTCACCGTCGCGTCATTGGCAACGATCATGCACAGCCGCCCGCTCACGCGTCCGAGGCCGGTGACTACGCCCGCGCCCGGCGCACCGCCGTATTCCGCGTACATTTCGTATGCCGCCCACAGCCCGAGCTCAAACAGCTCAGTGCCTTCATCGAGAAGCGCCTTGATCCGCTCGCGCACGGTAAGCCGGCCCTTGGCGCGCTGCGCTTCGGCAGCTTTCGCGCCGCCGCCCTCGCGAATCACGCGCTCCTGGTCGCGCAGTTCCGCCATCAGCTTTAGCAGCGCCTCGCGATTGGCGCTCGCGCGCGGCGCATCATTCTCTACGGCCGTCCCCACCTCGTTGTCCAGCTTCAGAGTTTCCGTCATCACCCCATCCCGTCCCCGAATCCGCTCATCGCCCCGCTGACTCACTAACAACCATTCCCACGCACTCCCCAAATCCGATCCGCCGCAATCCCTCTCGCGCCGCGTATCCGCGCAGAATCACGCGGTCGCCATTCTCAAGGAAGCGCCGCGTTTCGCCGTTCGGCAACTGCAAGGCTTCTCCGTCACGAACCTTGTTGAGATTCAGCTTCTCGAGCAGGCATCCCTCCGATCCCGCCTCCGCACCGGAAACAGTCCCCGTAGCCAGCAGATCGCCCGGCAGCAGATTGCAGCCATTGCTCGCATGATGCGCGACGAGTTGGTCAATTGTCCAATAAAGATCGCGTAGATTCCCGCGGCTCGCGAGCATAGGCGCCTGCCCTGCAGCCCGCATGCGTGCCGAATCGATCCAGACTTCGAGCGCAATGTCGAACGCCGTTGGCTCCTCTTTAGACAGGTAAGCAAGCAGTGCGGGATCACCCGCCGCCCGCGGCGTCTGAGCCACGCGATAAGGCTCCAGCGCCTCCATCGGCACGATCCACGGCGAAATCGTAGTCGCGAAATTCTTCGCGAGGAATGGCCCCAGCGGCTGATACTCCCACGCCTGAATGTCGCGCGCTGACCAGTCGTTCACCAGGCAAAGGCCAAAAATGTGCTGGCCCGACTCGGCAATCGGAATCGGTTGTCCCTGCACATTTCCAGGCCCGATCAATATGCCAACTTCCAGCTCGTAATCAAGCGACTGTGACGGTCCGAAAACCGGCACCGCAGCCGAAGCCGGTTTCGTCTGCCCGCAAGGTCGGCGAATCTCCGTCCCGCTTACCACAATCGACGAAGCCCTCCCGTGATAACCAATCGGCACATATTTGTAGTTAGGCAGCAGCGGATTGTCCGGCCGGAAGCGCCTGCCCACACGCGTAGCGTGGTGGATCGATGCATAGAAGTCCGTGTAGTCGCCGATTGCCGCCGGCAACTGCATCTCTGCATCGCGCATGGGCACAAGCAGCGTTTCGATACGCTGGCGCGTGGCCTCATCGGCCGAGTCATCAAGCAGCGCGCTAATCTCGCGCCGCAACGCGCGCCACGCATCGCGCCCGAGAGCCATCAGCGTGTTCAGCCGCTCCGCGCAGCAGGCTTCCACAACCTCGATGCCTAGGCCGTCCAGCAATCCGCGCTCGGCGCAACCGCGCAGATCGAGAATCCGGTCGCCGATAGCCACGCCAATGCGCGTCCTGCCGGCTTCTCGAAAGACGCCATACGGCAGATTGTCGAGCGGAAAGTCTGTGTCTGGCTGATTGGCTGAGGCAAGCCAGGATTTGAGCCTGGATCCAACCGATGATCTCAGAGCCATCCCATTGCCTCCAGCTCCTCCATCGGCTCCTGGAACGAGCACGAACCAAAGCTCGCGAAAAACTGCCGCCGCACTTCGCCAAGCTCATCGCCGTTCCAGCTATACTCGCCCCACGCCAGCGCCTCGGGCGTCATCTGCCAGGAGCGCGGCCACTCCTCTTCAAGCGCCTGCTGCGCGTCACCGGCTTCTGCGCCAAAGTGGAGCAGCGCCGCCGCGCAGGCAAGATTCACAAAGCCGTGCATGACCGCGGTAGAACCGCCTGACGCGACCCCGATCCGACCATCAACCGAATGCCGCCCCCGCACAGCGTGATGCAGCCCGGCTGTGGCTTTGAATACCAGCCGGCGGCGGGCAATTTCTTCAAGCATGGTTGCGACAGCCTGCGTCGTGGGAAAGGCTTCCGCGGCGACACCGCCCATGCGCAGTTTGACGCGCCCTCCACAAGCTTCGATAGCGTGAAACCACTTCGGCGATGCGCCGAACGGAACCTCGAAGTAAGCTGCGAGTCCTGCGGGAAGCTGTCCGGCAACTGCGTCAATTTCTTCCGCGGCAGCCGGCTTGACCTCCACCGACTCGATTACATATCCCTTGTCGATAAGCCGGTGCACTTCGCTCCAATCCGCATCGGGCGCAGCAAGAACACTCAGCCGCAGGCTGCGCACGTAATCGCCCGCCGCATCCCACAAATAAGGGAAGCGTGCGAGATCAATGACAAATCGCCCCAGCGCGCGCCTGTTGGCGCCGTTGCTGTACTCCAGGTAATTCCGCACCGCCGTGTGCATATCGAGAGCGGTCGGCGGATACAGGCCAGCGTAGTCAATCAGCTCGTCAAGCAGGCTTTCGAGTGCCGTCATCCTTTCCTGCTCTCCGCTACTCCCTCCGGTGCAAACCGCTTCTTCAATCCCTGCCAGCATTCAAAATACTCGTGCTGCAGGATGCGCGTACTCATGGCGAACGCCGTGGGCCGCACCACCAGCTGCGTCTCGAACATGAAGGCCAGCGTATTCGCAAGATATACCGGCGTGAGTTCCGCCGTGCTGGCGCGTTCGAATGTCTCGGCGTCCGGCCCGTGGCCGGCCATGCAGTTGTGCAGGCTGGCGCCGCCGGGCACAAATCCCTCGGCCTTTGCGTCGTACGCGCCGAAGACCAGTCCCATGAATTCGTTGTTCAGGTTGCGATGGAACCACGGCGGCCGGAAGCTGTGCTCTGCCACCAGCCAGCGCGGCGGAAAAATGGCGAAATCGCAATTGGCTGTCCCGGCAATTGTGGACGGCGCGGTGAGCACCGTATAGATCGACGGATCAGGGTGGTCGAACGAAACCGTATTGATGCAATTGAAGCGCGCAAGGTCATATTTATACGGCGCGTAGTTGCCGTGCCACGCCACCACATCCAGCGGCGAGTGATCGATCTGTGCCTGCCACAGCCGGCCCATAAACTTCGTGATCACGCGGAACTCACCCTCGCGGTCTTCGAAGGCCGCAACCGGAGCAAGAAAGTCGCGCGCGTTCGCCAGGCCGTTTGCGCCGATCGGGCCCAGCTCCGGCAGCCGGAACGTCTGGCCATAGTTTTCGCAGATGTAGCCGCGCGCCTGCGGCTCGACTTTCGTATCGGGCAGAACCACGCGGAATTTCACCCCGCGCGGAATCACGCAGATTTCGCCCGGCGCAACTTCGAGAATGCCAAGCTCAGTATGGAAGCGCAGCGTGCCCATCTGCGGCACAATCAGCATTTCCCCGTCGGCGTTGGCAAAGAAGCGGTCTTCCATCGAAGCATTCATCCCATATAGATGAATGGCCACGCCGGTCTGCAGCGATGGGTCGCCGCTGCCGCCCATCGTCACGATGCCGTCGATGAAATCCGTCTCGTCTTCAGGAATGGGCAGCGGGTCCCAGCGCAACTGGTTCGGCGTAGGCGGAACTTCATCGAACGGCCCGCTGCGGATCAGGCCCAGCGGAAACTCTTCGTAAGGCCGGTGCGTGACCGAAGGGCGAATGCGATACGTCCACGTGCGCCGATTCACTGCGCGCGGCGCGGTAAACGGCGTGCCGCTGAACTGCTCCGTATAAAGCCCCAGCGGATGCTCCTGCGGCGCATTCTGCCCCACCGGCAACGCGCCCCGAACCGCTTCCGTCGCAAATTCGTTCCCAAATCCCGATTGATAGGTAATCTGCTTCATGTCGTCA
>JASIJW010000367.1:0-7175 GCA_030050035.1 Acidobacteriaceae bacterium
TCGTTGGATCATCGAGCGAACCAACGCCTGGTTTGGCCAATTCCGACGACTCTTGGTAAGACATGAGCATCTTCTCGCCACCTACCGCGCCTTCTTCTACCTGGCCTGCCTCTGGATCACTCTCAGACGATGTTTATGAAACAGCCTGTAGAGACCGCGTTTCGCCGCGCACCGCCACCGGACGTATCAATGTGCGCATAGTGTTCATGGTCTCTGCTTTCTCGGGCACGTTAGCGAGGAAAGGACTTTATGCTCGAGCTTCTCGGAGTTGCTGAGCAGTTAGTTGGACCAGCAATTCGGTGGGTGCAATTTCTGAACGAAATTGCGGGCGCAGTGTGCGTCACCGTGGGCTTCGTGGTTGCAGTAACCGCTCTAGTTCGAGCTCATGTGTGGCACCACACCGCCAGCTTTACCCCTATTCGATTGGCGTTCAGCAGGTATCTTTCACTCGCTCTGGAGTTTCAACTTGCCTCGGATATTTTGACCACCGCGCTCAAGCCGAGCTGGAAGGACCTGGGGAGTCTCGCTGCCGTTGCGGCGATCCGCACCGCTTTGAACTATTTCCTGTCAAGGGAGATCAACGAATACACGGAAAAGATGGACCTCGCCAAAGGATCTACGCCTAATCCTGAAAGCGCGGAACCTTAGAAAGGGGGTTAGTCAATGGACGAGGCGATTAAGGTCGACCAGGGGACCGTGCTAGCCGTTGAACGAACACAATTGGCTGCCAATCGAACACTCATGGCCTGGATTCGAACAGCCTTCTCAATGATCAGTTTTGGATTCACGATCTTCAAGTTCTTTCAATATCTCGGTAAAGAGGCTGTCACTGAAGCGACCGCGGGGCATGGGCCTCGTAATCTTAGCATCGCATTGGTCACGATGGGTACCGTGTCGCTCGCAATTGGTCTATGGGAATACCGTGCGACTTCAGTAAAACTAGCAGAAGTCAAGGGAGAATCATTCAGGGTGTCATGGGTTCAATTGGTAGCCATTTTTGTCGTCCTTTTGGGCCTCCTGACATTGCTCGGCATCGCGTTGCGCATCGGACCATTTTAAAGACGACTTCACCGACACAGCGCGACTGAAGAAGGCGATAGCACGATTGGTGTTCGCTCTGTATGTTCGTGCTCTGGGCCACTGCCCGCGGCACAGACTTGCATTTAAGGGCTCAGCGGACACAAATACCTGTCATCTTTCCCAGTAGTCGCGAGGGCCCGGATGATCTAACGTTCGTGTGAACAAGTGCCACACTTTCCGAGGTTGTCGGTGTTGCATCATTCAGCTGATCTCGCGGTACCCCGCAATGCGGCCAAGGGACGACGGCATGGTCTGGATTCCCGGCGGCACATTCCTCATAACGAACCAAGCCGCGACATCATAAACCCACGCGACACAAGAAACGCTCGTGCGGCAAAAACTTTTCAGATGAGGTGGAATTGAAATGCCAAGACAACCATTTAAGGGCGTCATCAAGCTCGATGTTCGTGACTCCAAAGAAGACTGGGGGCCTTACACTACCCCAAAGCCGCCGGAAGGGGCTCCAAACATTCTGTTCGTCTTATTCGACGACACCGGCCAGGCAGCATGGTCGCCCTACGGTGGCGGGATCAACATGCCAACGCTGCAAAAACTTGCTGACAATGGTCTGACATATACGCAGTGGCACACGACCGCTCTCTGTTCACCGTCCAGGTCAACAATGTTGACGGGACGCAATCACCATCTAAATGCCATGGCTTCCATCACGGAAGGAGCTACGGGATTTCCAGGCTCGAACTGCCGTCTGCCTGAAGAGTGCGCCACCATTGGACAGATCCTTCAGGACGCCGGCTATAGCACTTTCTGGGTCGGCAAAAACCACAACGTCCCCGTACAGGATGTAGCTTCGGGCGGTGACAAATCGAACTGGCCCTTACGGAAAGGGTTCGACCGCTTTTACGGTTTTCTGGGTGGCGAGACCAACCAGTGGTTCCCCACCCTCGTCGAAGATAACCGGTTTGTAGACCAGCCATACAGTCCTGAAGAGGGCTATCACCTCTCCAAGGACCTTGCCGACCATGCCATCGGCATGATTCGCGACCAGAAGGCGAGCAACCCCTCGAAGCCCTGGTACATGTGGTTCTGCCCGGGCGCCAACCACGCGCCGCATCAAGCCCCGAAGGAGTACATCGACAAATACAAAGGAAAGTTCGACGAAGGATACGAAGCATACCGCGAATGGGTTCTTTCCCGGATGATTGCCAAGGGCATTCTTCCCAAAGACACAAAGATGACGCCAATTAATCCTCTTCCAAAGGATGTTGCAAATCCTACTGATGCTGTGAGGCCCTGGAATACGCTCAAGCCGGAGGAGAAGAAGCTGTTCTCCCGTTTGGCCGAAGTCTACGCCGGATTCTCGGAGTACACGGATGCTCAAGTTGGTCGCATCATCGACTACCTGGAGCAGAGCCACCAGCTTGAAAATACCCTCGTCATTTACGCGGCAGATAACGGCGCCTCTGGCGAGGGCAGTCCAAACGGCTCTGTCAATGAGAACAAGTTCTTCAATGGCTATCCGGACGACATATCCGAGAACCTCAAACTCATCGACGTGCTGGGCGGACTGGACACCTATGAACACTATCCCACTGGCTGGGCTGTTGCCTTTTCAACTCCGTACCAGATGTTCAAGCGGTATTCGCAGTATGCTGGCGGCACCTGCGATCCGCTCGTCATCTCCTGGCCAAAAGGCATCAAGGCGAGGGGAGAAGTACGACACCAGTATCACCATTCCACTGATATCGTCCCAACGATCCTGGATGTTTGCGGACTTCAGATGCCCAAGGTGTACGAGGGTGTTGAACAATACCCGATGTCAGGTGTCTCGATGCGCTACTCCTTTAACGCCAAGCCAGACGCGCCCACCCAGAAGAAGCGGCAGTACTACGCGATGCTCGGGACACGTGGCATGTGGGAGAACGGATGGAAGGCGGTCGCGCTCCATGCTCCGCTGACCGGCAAGGGACACTTCGATAAGGATGGGTGGCAACTCTACAACACTGACGCTGACCGATCCGAATCAAAAGACTTGTCCAAAGAGCACCCCGACAAGTTGCAGGCGCTGATCAAGACGTGGTTCGAGGAAGCTGACAAGAACTTCGTACTGCCGCTCGATGATCGGACCGCTTTGGAACTGCTCACCGTTGAACGTCCATCGACTGAGCCACCACGTGAAAGGTACATCTACTATCCCGATACAGCGCCGGTGCCGGAAAGCGTCGCCGTCAACACGCGAGGTCGCTCTTACAAGATCATCGCGGACGTTGAAATCACGGATAACACGTCCGGGGTGATCTTCGCGCATGGCTCGCGCTTCGGCGGCCATTCCCTGTTTATCAAGGACAAGAAGCTGTACTACGTGTACAACTTCCTCGGCATCAAACCAGAACAACAATTTGTCTCGCCGGAGCTCAAGCCGGGCAAGTACACGCTCGGCATGGAATTCGTGCGGGAGAAGGCGGGCCAATACCAGGAGTCTCTGGGCAAAACCACTCTTTACGTCAACGACAAGGCCGTTGCGAATGGCCCGATGCGGGCACAGGCGGGAACTTTCGGTCTCTGCGGGGATGGTCTGTGCATCGGGCGCGATAGCGGCGATGCTGTGAGTCGTGAGTACAAATCTCCGGCAACATTTAAAAACGGAAGGATCCTCGGCGTTGGCATCAGCGTGGAAAAGACGCAATACCTCGACCTCGAAACTCTCGCCGCTGCAGCGCTGGCCCGAGATTGAGGCTAGATTCTGCAAAAGTAATAAGCTGCGAATGCCAAATAGATGGCGTGGCAAATCAAGGCGCGGCAGTCCCAACAGACTGCCGCGCATTTCGGAACTCGTGGATGAGTCTCCGATCGTAACTGCATAGTCGGATGTCATCGATTGACGTTCAAAGGTGCTACATGAAAATCGATGAGCAAAATCGTCTGAAAAGAATGCGGCGCACTCTAAATGCTCGGACCAGACAGCTGTTGAATGAGTTTCAAATCATTCTGCGGGCACTTGGTCACCCGGGCGTGCCGTGGTTCCCGAAGCTCATATGCGGGTGCACGGTGCTTTATGTCATCAGCCCAATCCAGCTGATTCCCAATTTCATCCCAATCCTGGGCCAGTTGGACGACGTGCTTGTAGTGGGTCTCGCGATAAGAGTCTTAAAGAAGTACGTTCCACAGACTGTCCTTGATGAGTATCAGATTGGGTCCGAACTCAATTTCCAGGCTTTCCAACACCGGCGAAACTATAACGCCTTGAGCACCGAGATGGGACTGGGTGGCAAAGATGGTGGCTAATCTCTCCGCAGCATCGATGCGTGTTCTTCGCAGACCGCGGCCAGAAGGCGAAGCTCAACCAGGCAGCCGACTTGCCGGGTTGCGATGTTTGGGCAGTTTGGGTAGTCGCAGAGATAAGCACTCAATTCTTCTTCGCTGCCGTCTGGACTCTTGAGACCAGTCTTGATGGTTACGCGGGACATGTCTTCGAGTGTAACAACAAGTAATTGATGAAGGGGATCAGGGAGTGCACTGAGGCTCGACGTCGCACCCAGGCTGGAACGTGCTCATTCGCGAAATCAATTGAAAATGGTGGGCCCGCACAGACTCGAACTGCAGACCTCCTGCGCGTTAAGCAGGCGCTCTAACCAACTGAGTTACAGGCCCTTACCGACCGGAGCAAGTTTTCCGACACAAACGTTTAGACCCCAGAACTCTAATCGCTCGAGGCTCTAGGGCGCGTACAGTGTCAACCGTTTCCGCGACTGTGACTCGTTGATTCTAGGAGTATCGGCGGCGCCGAGAAGCACCAGAAATTATCCAAAATCGACGTTCAGCAATCGTCAGCACCATCCAAACTCAAAAAGAAGAGGTCACGGAAGAGGTCGAAAAAGTTGCCCTAGCATCAGCATTTCCGCATTAGAACGTTCCAGAATTTGGAAAGAGGGCGGCCAGTTGAATCGCGCCGCACGGGCACGGAGGGGACACATCGATTTGGCCGAGAGAGAGAGGTCCTCGACTCGATTTGGTCAGCACGATCAACTAAAACAATTTTGAGCTATCCAACAGTAGAGTCACCGGCCCCTGGTTTACCAGTGATACCGACATCATGGCTTGGAATTGGCCGGTCTCGCAGCGCAGGCCGCGCTGGCGAAACTGCGCGACGAAGTGCTCGTAGAGTTCACGGGCGCGCTCGGGCGGGGCGGCGCCGTCAAAGGAAGGTCGCTTGCCGCGACGAACGTCGCCGTAGAGGGTGAACTGCGAAACGGCGAGCACTGCCCCGCCGATATACACCACGCTCCGGTTCATCTTGCCATCACCGTCCTCAAAAATGCGCAGCCCGGCGATCTTCTCGACGAGGTAGTCTGCATCGGCTTCGGCATCGCTCGTGGAAACACCAATCAGCACCAGTAGGCCCTGCGCGATCTCGCCAACGATCCGTCCGTCGACTGCCACGGACGCTCTCGAGACGCGTTGTACTACGGCACGCATTGCCGTCTCAGAGTAACATTCCGTTTCCTGACCGACCTCGCCAATCGGAGCCCCCAAATTGCAAAGCAGGACCTCGACTAAGCAGCTAGAATCAGGCGAACCCGACAGACGACTTGTTTCCGGCTAGCTGACGCGACGCTGACTTATCGGTAGAAATCGGGAAAATCCAATTGCCCAGTTGAGGCCTTGGCGTGATTCTTGTGCTGTAATAGGCGAGCGTGGAAACTTCGCCTGCAAATCTTGCCGAAGCTAAGCCGCAGACAGATTCGGCGGCCGAGCCCTGCGCCACTTCAGTTGGCGCCGGGCTTGCGGTCGAAGTATCTTTCAGACCGGTTGATGGGCTCTTGCCCGAAAAGCTTGGTAATGAGCTTTGGCAGAAGGCCAGTGCAGAACGAGTCGAGTTGAGCGAGGCGGAATTCGCAGAAGCCCTCGAGGCGATTGGCACACAGAATAACTTCGGCCTTGATTCGGAAATTCATGCGAGCACAAAACAACGGGAAGCATTCTGGCGGGCGCTCCACCTGGAGGAGCTTGCGGTTGCGCGCGGATGTGCACTTGGGCGCGAGGCGGCATGGGAGCGCTTTCTGGCGCAATATCGTGAGCCGCTGATCAGGGCCGCAGCAGAGATGACAGGGTCGAGGTCGCAGGGCGAGGAACTGGCCGGCGCTCTCTACTCTGAGCTATTTGGGTTGACGGAACGGGAGGGCAAGCGCTGGTCGCCGTTGCTTCGATACTCAGGACGCGGATCGCTTATGGGCTGGCTGCGGGCGCTTCTGGCGCAGCGCCGAGTGAACCTGTACCGTAAAACCGGCCGCGAAACTGCACTGGATGAGATCGAACCCGAGGCGCCGGCTGCCGAGCCGCTTGAGTTTGAGCGGTTGGAGCAGCTAGGGCGGGCCCTTGAAAAAGCACTTGCCAAACTTTCTGCAGAAGAGCGATTTCTGCTGTCGGCCTATTACCTGGACATGCACACCCTGAAAGAGGTGAGCCTCGTACTGGGAGTGCATGAAGCCACGGTAAGCCGGAAGCTGAAGCGCTCGACCGAGAATGTTCGCAAGGAATTGCTGCGCGCGCTTATGACGCAGGGACTTAGCCGGCGCGGCGCCGAGGAAATGCTCGGGACCGATCCCGGTGACGTGGACATCAATCTGCGAAAGTTGCTGCAAAATCCAGTCGGCCGCGCGATCTCCAATAAGAAAGGGCGAGCGTGAATCAGAATCTCCAACCCGACGCGCATCCTGATGCCGAGCAGCTCAGCCTCTTTGTAGAGGGGGCGGCCACCGCACGGGAACGCGAGCAAATGCTGGCACACCTGGCCGGCTGCGCGGACTGCCGGCAGGTTATGTTCCTGATGCAGCGCTCGGAGAAGCAAGATGCTGCTCCCGCGGCGTCGTCCAGGGAACGGAATTGGCATCGATTTCTCCTTCCAGCGGGCCTGGCCGGCGCTGCGCTGGCGTGCGGGCTCATGGTAGCGTTGGTCTACATGCGGCTGCAGAACGGCGCTCGCCAGGGCGTGCAACAGATCGCGAGCAACGAGAAGCCGCAAGCCGGATTGAATGGAAAGGCAGTTGCTCCGACAGATAAATTCACGTCGGCCGGACAACAGCCCTTGCAGATTCAACCTTTAATGCCCCAAGGCCAAGCGAGCGGCTTCGCGCGAC
>JASIJW010000368.1:0-4862 GCA_030050035.1 Acidobacteriaceae bacterium
TTTCATCTTCGCCCTATCCTAGCCGTCATTCCCGCGAACGCCGACCCCGAACTGGCCGCGGCTCAGTCTGCTGCTCCCGATCCGGAGTTCTGGAGCAAAATGCGCGCGCTTCAGGCCGCCGGCGCGGAGATTGCCATGCACGGCTACCGCCATCTGTGTGAAAGCAGGGGCCGCACGCTGGTGGGCATCGCGCGCCGTTCCGAATTCGCCGGCGTTCCGGAAACAACGCAGCGCGCATGGATCCGCGCCGGTCTCAATATTCTGCGCAGCCACGGCCTGAACCCCAGAGTCTTTGTCGCGCCGAGACATGGCTTCGACGCGCGCACGCTGCGCGCTCTGCGCGCCGAAGGCATAGAAATTCTTTCCGACGGCTTTGCCCGGATGCCGTTCCGGCGCGGTGGCCTTGCCTGGATTCCGCAGCAACTCTGGGCGCCCAAAGAAAAATCCAGCGGCTTATGGACGATCTGCCTGCATCCAGCCACTGCCAGCGACAGGGAAGTGGCCGAGCTCGGCGAATTTCTCCACCGCCGCGCCACGCAGTTCACCTCAGTTGAGCGGGTACTAAAGGAATTTCCGCCCCGGCAGCTTTCGCCGCGTGAGAATCTCTATGCGGCTTACGCTCTCTGGCGCCGGCGCGCATCTACGATCCGGAAACGCATGCGGCACGCGTAGCAGGCCGCGAATGGGCGGCCATCGCCTCCGTATAAAGCTGCTCCCAACGGTCCAGCACGGTTTCAATACCGAACTGTTCCACGGCGCGGCGCCGCGCATGGGCTCCAAGCGCCGCACGTTCGGTGACAGAAAGTTTCATCACTTCCCTCATTGCCGCTGCCAGCGCCTTCGGATCGTCGGGCGCAACCAGCCGGCCGGTTTGCCCATCGAGAACTGCTTCGCGCGTGCCTGGAATGTCCGTTGCGACGGCTGGTAGCCCTGCTGCCGCAGCCTCGAGCAGCACCATCGGCAGACCCTCCTGCCGCGATGCCAGCACGAACCCATCCGCAGCCTGCATCCATCGCGTTACATCGCTGCAGAAGCCCAGGAACCGGACGCGTCGGCTTAACCCAAGCCTGTCGACAAGCGCCCGAAGCGCAACTTCCTGAGGCCCCGCGCCGGCAATCAGCAACCGCGCCGGCTCCGGCACGCCCGTCATCGCCTGCAGAAGCGTCGGAAAGTCCTTCACCGGCTCCAGCCGGCCGGCGGCCAGCCATAAAAATTCCTTGCCCACGCTCAGCTCTTCACGCACGGCCGCGCGGATCGATGCATCCGGTCGAAAAGCCTCCACATCCACGCCGTTGGGCACAATCTCCAGCTGCTCGGAACTGACCATCCCAGCTCCCAAATGTGCCTCGGCTGCGGCCCGGCTCACAGCCGTTACGCAGTCGGGCAGCCAGCGGCTTGCGCGGTAGCCGAGCCTGCGGCCCAAACTGCCCACAGCCGAGCTGTGCAGCGTGTCGATCACGACAGGAACGACCGGAACCGTGGGGACAGCAGGAACGGCAGACCCATATTCACTGAAAACCGGCGCCCCCAGACGCGACCAGCGCGCGAACCACGCCGCATGCGGCAGGTGCGCGTGAATCACGTCGGGTTGCTCGCGCCGCAGCCACTGCTGGAATCGCCACCACCCCCGCGGATCGACTAATCCCTTGCGCATGCCCAGGCTCAGAAAGTCGACGCCGGCATCCCGCAACTCGGCAGCCGCGGCCGCGCCTGTGCCCGAGAGCGCCACCACAGTGACGCGCCACGCGCGCCGGCGCAGACCTTTGGCCAGCAGCATCGTCTGACGCTCGGCCCCGGCAATGCGGTCCAGCCCGGGAATCAAAAGTGCAATATGGCTCACGCCTGTCTCACCCTGGCTATAGCGCGCGGCGCCACTCGACGCCCCGTTCGATATCCCAGCCGGCGGTCCGTACCATGCGCAGTTGCATCGATGAGCTCCTCGTAGGCCTCGATCGCCCGCGTGAATGTGAGCTTGCGGGACGAGCTGCGAACGACTGGCCCAGGTTCTGTCTGCGGTCCCAACCGCAAGATCCGGATGGAGAGAAGCTTCTTGAGGAGAAATCCAATGGCAAGAACCGGAAGCGCCAGAAGCAGAAGCGCCTCCGCCAAGACAAAATCGAGTGTGCGGCCCAACATCCCACTCCCCCACAACCGTGCGCGGCTCCGTTAACGGCGCAGGAGCCGTCTGCGGGAAACCCGCTTCGCTGGTGAGGGACGCATTATCGAGAAAATAAGCCGGTAAAAGCCAGACCCCGATACACCCACCGCTGCCCGAAAGCAAGCTGGTTTCCCCAAGGAAGAACGTTTGGGGGAATTACGTTCCGCTAAATCAACAAGAAACAATACTGACAGGAAACATCGGACTAAGTAAATGTGTCAAGGGGTTAAATTGTCTTTGGAAAACCAGTGGCATCAGGCACGCCAACACGTCCCACCCGAACACGGCGGGATCTGCTGGCAGGGAGGACCTGTCGAGCCTGGTCCTTCGGGTCAGCCACAAACGGATGCCGGAACCGCATTCCGGGCTTGAGGGCGAGCAAAGCTTCTGTCAGTGCGCCGGCCAGTGACACAGCCGAGATTTCCGGCGCTATCCACGCGCCCGGGCAGCCGCGAAGCAGATCGACCACACCACCGGAGGCGGGCAGAGCCACCAGCGGCAGTCCGGCAGCCGCAGCTTCCAACAGCGCGTTAGGCATGCCTTCATGCCGCGAAGAGAGAACGAACAGCGAGGCGCCGGCGAAAAACCTATAGGGCCGGCTTACATGTCCGGCAAACACAACCGCATCGTCGAGCCCCAGGCTCCGGCACCGCTGCCTCAGCCCACCATCCTCCGGCCCGGCGCCGGCAATCACCAGGTCCGCACGCGGGAACTCGCGGCGAATCTCGGCCAGCGCTTTGAGCAACAGATCGAATCCCTTTTCCGGCGCCAGCCGGCCAACGGCAAGCAGATGCGGTCCCGGACCAGACCAGTTGTACGGCTTGTGCAGCCCGGCGCGGATTCCCTCAAAGTCAATCGGATTGGGCAGCACCGTAACCAATTCCGGACCGATCCCCACCTCGCCGGTCAGATCGTCTGCCATGGCCTGCGACTGGCAGATAATGCGGTCGGCCAGCGGATAAAGCAGCCGGTAGAGCAGCCGTGTGTAGAACGGCAGCCGCCCTGAGGCCAGAGCCGCCGAGACGGTGGCATTCTGCCGTACCAGCACGCGCGTCCCGCGCGGAAACAGCGGCCGCAGCAGCAACACCAGGAAATTCAAGTGCGCCATCCCGGAGAGAACCACGTCCGGCCGCAAACGACGCACCAGCGCGAGCAACCGCAACGCTCCGGCCCGCACCCGCCGGGCGCCGATTCCATGCACCGTCACCCACGGCGGCAACGGCTCGTCCTCTGCTTGAGCCTGTGTCACCAGCCCGAGGTGAACGTCGTACTTTTCTGGAGAAAGTCCTCGGGCCAGCAGAGCTGTCACCTGCTCCGCTCCGCCGCCGCCCAGATGTGGGATTACCAACAGCACCCGAATGCGCTGGTTCATGGGTTTTCCCGACAGTAGCTCACTTTTCGGGTACCCTTCACCCTTTTTGCGTAGCGCGAACCAGCCCAGCCATTGTCCAGAAATGGTACAGTCGTTGCAATATCTGAGATATTCCCCCTCGAACCGCATGCGCGATTCCGCAATGGGCCAGCCCGATCCGGCATCACACCCGGCTCCGTCTATCGTCGTGGGCGTGACGCATCCGCAGACCTGCCTCATCCTCGGGCCCCGTCTGCGGGCGCTGCGCGAGGCCGGCTTTTGCGTCACGCTGGTGTGCAGCCCCGGCGAGCTTTTCGACCAGGCTGCCGCCGCCGCAGACGTGGACGCAGTCCCGATCCCCATGAAGCGCGGCATCGCCCTGCTCCGGGATTTTGTTTCACTGCTGCGTCTCTGTCGGCTTTTGCGCAGGCTTCGCCCGGATATCGTCGAATTCAGCACCCCCAAGGCCGGCCTGCTGGGCACCATAGCCGCTGCGCTGTGCGGCGTGCGACGGCGAGTATATCTGCTGCGCGGCCTCAAGCTCGAAGGCGCAAGAGGGCTGAAGCGGCGGATGCTTCTTGCTTTCGAACGCCTCGCCTGCCGCTGCGCCCACGTTGTGCTGTCGAACAGCGCCAGTCTGCGCGCGGAGGCTCTTGCCCTGCGGCTTGCGCCTGAAGGCAAGTTGCACGTGCTGGGCTCGGGCAGCAGCATCGGCGTGGATATCGTCCGCTTTTCTCCTCGCCCAGCAAATGGCCCCGCAGATGGTCTCACGGACGTGCGCGAGCGCCTTGCGATCCCGGCCGGCGCGCCAGTCATCGGATTCGTGGGCCGGCTCACGCGCGACAAGGGACTTCCCGAGCTGATCGAATCCTTCGAAGCCATCGCATGCGCCGAACCCGAAGCGCGGTTGCTTCTCGTCGGTTGGTTTGACGCGGCCGAAGACGCGCTCACCGCCGGCCTGCGCGCCCGCATTGAGAGCCATCCGCGCATCCATTGCACGGGCTTCGTCGCCGATGCCGCCGCGTTCTACCGCGCCATGGACCTCATGGTCCTGCCCACCTGGCGCGAGGGATTCCCCAACGCCGTGCTTGAGGCGCAGGCCACGGGCATTCCTGTGGTGACCACCTTGTCCACCGGCTCGCGCGACTCCGTTGTTCCGGAGGTGACAGGATTGCTGATCCCTCCCGGCTGCCCGGAAGCCATCACCGAAGCTGTCCTCAAGTTGCTGCGCTCGCCCGAGCGCCGTTGCCAGATGGGCCTGGCCGCGCGCGAATGGGTGCGCGAGCACTATAGCGAGCGGCACGTGCTCGGCCTCACCGTCGCCTTTTACCGGGACCTGGTGAATCTCGGCGA
>JASIJW010000369.1:0-4075 GCA_030050035.1 Acidobacteriaceae bacterium
TGCGCCAGGCTCGAATACGCAGAAGTTGCTGCCAGCGCCGCGGCTGATGCAAGGAATTGTCTCCGATTTGTGAGTATCTCTCCGGCCAAAGTTGTATTCCCCACAGGCATTCAGTTGAAGCGGAACAGCGACCACGCTCCGCAAAACTTCAAAAACGATGCCGTAACATCATTTGCAGTGATATATCAAGAGGCACCTGCTGTCAAGCGCTTTTTCTGCCTCTCATGTTCGCCGGCGTAGCATGAACGGCGGGTTGTTTCGTACATTTAAACCGTCGGGCAGCACAGGCTCAGATCTCAAATGGAAGCTCTTTCTCGGGCTTTTCAGAGAGCATCAGTGCGTCTGTTGAGCTGGCCAAAGTGTTGCTTTCGTGGCACCGGTCGATATTCCACCATCCACAAGAAGTGTCTGACCGGTTATATAACGGCTGGATTCAGAGGCAAGAAACACCACAGCTCCGTCAAGATCGTCTGGTTTTCCTGGCCGCTTCACCGGTATGCGATCCGTAAGGTACGCCAGCCACTCTGCATTCTCGTACATAATCTCATTCTGCCGGGTCCGAAACCAGCCGGGAGCCAGGCAGTTCACCGTCACTCCGTGGCGCCCCCAATCGTCTGCCAGACTCATAGTGAGTTGCTTGATTCCGCCGCGACTGGCGCCGTAGGGACCCAGGCCGGCGTACCCGGCCACGCTGGTGACCGATCCGATATTGATAATGCGCCCATAGCCGCGTCGGATCATGCCACGCGCAACGGCTTGCGCGACGAAAAACGAGCCGCGCAGGTTGGTGTCGAGCACGGTGTTCCAATCTTCCCAAGTCACTTCTGCAGCCGGCTTGCGAATATTGCAGCCGGCATTGTTGACGAGAATATCGATACAGCCGAAGTGCTCCTCGATAGCGGAAACAGCGTTCTGGATACTGTTATAGTCGCGCACGTTGAGTGCGACGGAAAAACATTGCCGTCCGAGCTCTTGAATCTCTTCGGCAAAGGCCGAGAGCAATTGTTCGTCGCGACTCGTTATGGCAATATTCGCGCCCGCACGCGCCAAAGCACGGGCAAAGTATTGCCCAAGGCCGCGACTGGCACCGGTGATGAGTGCCACTTTTCCCGATAAATCGAACGGTGAGCCAGTCATGAATGCGTTCCTTTACATCAGGGTTGAAGTACGACCTTAAGCAGTCCAGGTTCGCGCGCATAGAGACGGCGGAACCACGCTGCTCCTTCGTCAAGTGGGGCCACCGCAGAGAGCAGCGGCTTGATGTTGATCGCACCACGCGAAATGAGCGAAATACACGCGGGATACTCGCCGGAAGACGCGCATGAGCCCTGTATACGAATCTGTCTAGTCACGGAGGATTGGAGGCCTATTTCGACTCTGGGCGTGACATTCCCAACCAGCGTAACCGTGCCGCCTTTGCGCACAGCTTCAATAGCAAGATTCACGGTAGCCGAAATCCCGACGCACTCGAGCGCTGCATCCGCTCCCCGGCCGCACGTAAGGTTTCGAATCTCGGAGATGGCATCAGAGAGGTTCGAGTTGAAGGTGCGGGTAGCCCCCAGAGCGCGCGCAAGCTCCAGGCGCGTTTCATCCAGATCGACAACAAAGACCCTGCCGGCGCCGGCTAGCAATGCTGCTTGAAGCGTGAGCAAACCAATCATCCCTGCCCCGACAACTACGACCGTGTCGTCCAGCGCGATTGAAGTAAGCGACACCGCGTGAACGGCGATCGAGACGGCTTCAATGAGCGCCGCGTTTGCAAACGGCATATTATCTGGAATTGGAAAGGCAATGCGCGCAGGAACAGTCACGTACTCGGCGAATGCACCCATGCGGCGGAAATCGGGCGTAGAAACTCCGATGACCTCCCGGTGATCGCATAGATTGGCCAAGCCTCGCCGACAATAGAAGCACTTTCCGCAGAAAACCGTGGAGTCGAACGTAACATGATCACCGGGACGAAAATCTGTCACCGCTCCGCCCACGGCCTCAACAACTCCGGCAGCTTCGTGTCCCATCACGATCGGCGGCAGACGGCGTCCCGTGCTTCCGTCGTAGCCATGGACGTCACTTCCGCAGATTCCACAGGCTTGAACACGAATGAGCAGGTCATCATCACCGGGTTGTGGCTTTTGCATCTCGACGAGTTCCAGCTTTTGATACTCAGAGAGAATAAGCGCCTTCATGAATTCTCCGTTCAATACACAGGCAGTCCAGACAGAGGAACTGGGCAACGGAGCAATCATGCCTCGGGCCACAGCCACCATTTCGTTTGACTCTTTCGCAGCAATGATATATCACTGTTGTAAGTCCCTGCAATAACCGGATGTCACATTCGTCAACTGAGAACCGAATGCAAGCTCTCATCGCGAAAGACCGAAGAAAATGGTGGATGCTGAGCTTCGCGTTTCTCGCGACGGTTATTAACTATCTCAACCGCCAGACGCTTTCGGTGATGGCGCCGGTTCTGCTCCAGCAATTTCGAATATCGGCCACCAGCTATTCTCGAATTGTCTTCGCCTTCATGCTGGCCTATACAGTCATGAATGGCATTTCCGGCAGGCTGCTGGATCGGCTGGGAACCAGGATTGGCTACGGCCTTACGATTGCGTTTTGGTCCGCTGCGGAGATTCTGAACGCGTTTTCCGCCGGCGCTCTCAGCCTCGGCATTTTTCAATTTCTTCTAGGCGTAGGAGAGGCCGGCAATTACCCCGCTGGCGTGAAGTTGATTACAGAGTGGTTTCCTCCCGAGGAGCGTTCCCATGCCTCGGGGATCTTCAACAGCGGTGCATCCATTGGGGCCATTTTGGCTCCTCCATTGCTCGCCTGGATTATGCTCGCAGGCGGATGGCGGACAGCCTTTGTAGTGATAGGCGTGCTGGGGTTCCTGTGGCTAATTGGGTGGCTTGCAATTTACCGGCCACCAAGTGAGGGCTCCAAAAGAGATCAAGCGGATCGCCTTCCATTGAAGACGTTGCTGCGGTCAAGGTTTCTCTGGCAGTTCACCTTGTCAAAGGTTTTTAGCGATCCTGTTTGGTATTTCTACATCTTCTGGTTTCCGCAATACCTCAGGGTTGGGCACTCATTCTCGATGCGGCAGATAGGCGAGACGGCCTGGATACCCTTCTTTACGGCCACGCTTGGCAATCTTGCCGGAGGCGCCGTTTTCAGCGGTCTATCGCGCGCAGGGACCCGGCCTGCAACGGCGCGGCGAATCGCGATCCTCATTTTTTCAACGTTGATGACGTCAGCGATCTTCGTAGGGGGAAGCGGCAGCGCTACAGTATGCATTGCTCTGATTGCCACGGCAACCTTTGGATATTGCGGCGCTCTGGCAAATCTGCTGGCTGTTCCAGGAGATGTTTTTCCAAAGGGAGCGGTCGCTTCCATCTGGGGATTTGCCAGTATGGGTTCCGGATTGGGAGGAATGATCTTCAGCCTGATAACTGGGTGGTTGGTGGATCGTTATTCGTTCGCGCCGGTTTTTGTGCTCTTCGGGGTGATTCCCTTAATAGCTGCGTGGATGGTGTGGACGCTGCCGCGTAAAGCAGAGCACTCGGTTCCTCTCGTGCAGACCGCATTGGGTTAGCTTTCATTCTGGGTGCAGTCCTAGCAGTACGATTCACGGCACATCTCGAATTGTCAAAAATGAGTTTGTGAATCTCATGTTTTTCGATGGACGGGGGTGCAGTGCGCAGCTTGATCGTGCGGCCACGCGGGCGCGGTGCTCGTAAGCCAGCAGGATTGCTACATGCCCGACCTCGCTACGATATTTCCGGCTTGACGTTCGGCAATCGCCTCTGATATATCATACGTGCTGCCCATCAGACGACATACGTCGAGTTCGGGAGAGCGCCTGTGCCCGTCCCAGCTTAGGGAGAACGAGACAGAGGGTCACTTCTTGTCTGGTGAACGGCAGTTTTTGTGATCGGCACGAGGCGTTCGGAAACGAGGCAAAATGGCCGGCCGCAAGGTCTTCGCGCCGATGGGGACGGAGATGGGATGCTGCGCCGCAGTATTTGGACTTGCCGGCACACCCTGTTGGGCGCTATGGGGATTTTTCTATATGTTGGTG